>NZ_JAFMOT010000130.1:0-5655 GCF_019049695.1 Rahnella perminowiae | reverse complement strand
GTTTGCTATTACAAATCTATGAATGATTTTTTTAGTTAAGATATTTGTTAATTATATATCTGATTACAAAAAATTTAATTCAAAGGTTTATCTTTTAAAGACACTTTGATATTTGAGACGAAAACTATGATCCTTCCAGTAATCATGGCTGGCGGCACCGGTAGCCGTTTGTGGCCAATGTCTCGTGAGCTTTATCCAAAACAATTTCTTCGCCTGCATGGCGATAATTCCATGTTGCAGGAAACGGTCACCCGTTTAAAAGGGCTGGACGTTTCTGAGCCGCTGGTTATTTGTAATGAAGAGCATCGTTTTCTTGTGGCTGAACAATTGCGACAAATAAACCAGCTCTCCGACAATATTATTCTTGAACCGGTCGGACGTAATACCGCGCCTGCTATTACCCTGGCCGCCCTGAGTGCCATCGATAATGGTTCTGACCCGCTGTTGCTCGTGCTTGCAGCCGACCATGTTATCGAGTCACCGGATGCCTTCCATCGGGCCGTGCAGAATGCGATACCCTTCGCCGGCCAGGGGAAACTGGTCACCTTTGGCATCGTGCCAACAGGCCCGGAAACTGGCTACGGTTATATACAGCGCGGGACAGAATTCAGCAGCGATGCCGAGCCTGCTTTTGGGGTGCAGCGTTTTGTTGAAAAACCGAATCTGGCCACCGCAGTGCAATATCTGGAAAGTGGCGAATATTACTGGAACAGCGGAATGTTCTTGTTCCGCGCCAAACGTTTCCTTGAAGAGATGGCAAAATTCAGGCCGGATATACTCGAAGCTTGTCAGAAAGCGATTGAAACCTCGCATGCCGATGAACAACAGGATTTTATTCGCGTAGATAAAGCGTCTTTTATTTCCTGCCCGGACGAATCTGTTGACTATGCCGTGATGGAAAAAACCACCGATGCGGTTGTGGTTCCGTTAGATGCAGGATGGAATGATGTGGGTTCCTGGTCGGCTCTTTGGGAAGTGAATGATAAAAACGCCGAAGGGAATGCCGTCAATGGCGATGTGTTTACCCATAATGCGAAGAATTGTTATATCAACACCGATGAGAAATTAGTGGCTGCAATCGGTGTGGATAATCTGGTTATTGTCAATACCAAAGATGCCGTTCTGGTCATTGATAAAAACCAGGTGCAGGACGTTAAAAAAGTCGTCGAATATCTGAAGAGTAATAAAAGGCGGGAATACCGTTTGCACCGCGAATCTTATCGCCCGTGGGGCCGTAACGATAATGTTGTGACTGCGCCCCGCTATCAGGTGAACCGGATAACCGTGAAACCGGGCGGTCAGTTCTCATTACAAATGCATCATCACCGCGCGGAGCATTGGGTTATTTTGTCCGGCACCGCCAGAGTCATTCTCGAAGATAAAAATTATTTGCTCACTGAAAATGAATCCACGTTTATCCCTATTGGTGCTCAGCATATGTTAGAGAACCCCGGGAAAATTCCGTTGGAACTTCTGGAAATCCAGTCGGGTTCCTATCTGGAAGATGACGATATTATCCGTATAAAAGATCACTATGGTCGCTGTTAATTTGGGGACGAAATATGTCAGATACATTAACTTGCTTTAAAGCTTACGATATCCGCGGTGAATTAGGCGTCGAATTAAATGAAGATATTGCTTACCGTATAGGGCGTGCTTACGGGGAATATTTAAAACCCAAGAAAATGGTATTGGGGGGCGATGTCCGCTTAACCAGCGAGGCACTAAAACTTGCGCTGGCGAAAGGTTTGCAGGATGCGGGAACGGACGTTGTGGATATCGGGGTAACCGGTACAGAAGAAATCTATTTTGCGACGTCTTATCTGTGCCTTGACGGTGGCATCGAAGTCACGGCCAGCCATAATCCGATGAACTACAATGGCATGAAACTGGTCCGTGAGGATTCCCGTCCGATCAGCGGTGATACTGGCTTACGCGATATTCAGGCGCTGGCGGAGGCTAATAACTTTGCACCGGTCGATCAGGCTTCGCGTGGCAGCTATGAGAAAGCCTCGGTGCTGGATGAGTATGTTGATAAGCTGCTCAGCTTTATCAATTTTGAGAATTTTACACGTCCTTTAAAGCTGGTGTTTAACTCCGGCAACGGTGCGGCCGGCCATGTTGTCGATGCTATCGAACAGCGGTTTATTGCAGCGGGTGTACCGGTTGAATTTATCAAGGTTCATCACGAGGCAGACGGCACATTCCCCAACGGTATTCCTAACCCGCTATTACCGGAGTGCCGTCAGGACACGACGGATGCCATCATTAAGCATAATGCAGATATGGGAATTGCTTTCGACGGAGATTTCGACAGGTGTTTTCTCTTCGACGATGCCGGTAATTTTATCGAAGGTTATTATATCGTTGGTCTGCTTGCCGATGCCTTCCTGGAAAAATATCCCAACTCACGTATTATCCATGACCCGCGCCTGAGCTGGAATACCATTGATATTGTTACCGGTGCAGGCGGTGTACCGGTTATGTCAAAAACCGGGCATGCCTTTATTAAAGAGCGTATGCGCCAGGAAGATGCGGTCTATGGCGGTGAGATGAGCGCCCATCACTACTTCCGCGATTTTTATTATTGCGACAGTGGTATGATCCCCTGGTTGCTGGTCGCTGAATTATTGCATCTGAAAGGCAAATCTCTTCGTCAGCTGATTAATGACCGGATCACTGCCTATCCCGCTTCAGGCGAAATTAACAGTTACCTGCAGCAGCCGAAAGAATCCATTGCCCGTGTCCTGGCAATGTATGAAGGCGAGGCGGTAAATGTCGATCACACTGACGGGATCAGCCTGGAGTTTGATGAATGGCGTTTCAATCTCCGCAGCTCTAATACAGAACCGGTTGTACGGTTGAATGTCGAATCCCGCGCAAATACCAAATTAATGCAGGAACAGACCAGAAGAATTCTTTCTATCCTTCGCAGTATGTAATTATTAAAAATATCTTATTTAAGTGAGTGATCATGACTCGCTGTGGGTTTGTATTGCTCACTTTTCATTTTATAAGGTTTAAATTATGTCACATGATGTGAGTGTAGGGATTGTTGCTGACTGGTTAGTGACATTTGCAGGGTCCGAAAAAGTTATCGCAGAATTTATTAAATTATATCCGGATGCTGATGTTTATTCTGTTGTTGATTTTCTGTCTGATGAATCGCGCAAGAAATTCTATGGGAAAGAAGCCACGACCTCTTTTATACAGCGCCTGCCTTTTGCGAAGAAGAAATATCAGCAGTATCTGCCTTTAATGCCGCTGGCTATCGAGCAACTTGATGTCACGGGGCATGACATTGTGCTTTCCAGCAGCCATGCCGTTGCCAAAGGTGTGCTGACCGGCCCTGATCAATTGCACATCAGTTATGTGCATTCTCCCATCCGCTATGCCTGGGATTTCCAGCACCAGTATTTGCGTGAGTCAGGGCTGAATAAAGGCCTGAAAGGCAAACTGGCCCGCTGGTTTCTGCATAAAATCAGGATGTGGGATTACCGGACAGCCAATGGCGTGGATCACTTTATCGCCAATTCCCAGTTTATTGCCCGGCGAATTAAGAAGGTCTATGGCCGTGATGCGGACGTGATTTATCCGCCTGTCGATGTTGACCGTTTTACTTTGCAGGAAAATAAAGAAGATTTCTATTTTACCGCCTCACGGATGGTGCCTTATAAGCGTATCGATCTGATTGTTGAAGCATTCAGTAAGATGCCGGATAAGAAGCTGGTGGTCATCGGTGACGGTTCTGAAATGGCTAAAATAAAGTCCAGGGCTGGCAGCAATATCGAAATACTGGGTTATCAGCCTGACGATGTCATGCAAGATTACATGCGGCGTACCCGGGCGTTTGTTTTTGCTGCTGAAGAGGACTTTGGAATTACCCCGGTCGAAGCACAAGCCAGCGGGACGCCGGTGATTGCTTTTGGCAAAGGCGGTGTGCTGGAAACCATCAGACCTTATGGGGAACGTAATGCCACCGGGATGTTCTTCTCAGAACAAACGGCGGAATCCTTGATTAAAGCTGTGCGTCATTTTGATACCATTAAAGACACGATCCTGCCACAAGACTGTCGTGAAAATGCTTTAAAATTCTCCGCACAAAGATTTCATGATGAGCTGGATGAGTATATCAAAACAAAATGGCAAACATTTAATGAGAATAAAAAAGTGAAATATTAATAATACATTATCATTTATTATTGCTTGTGAATATACCTTTGGCACAGGCATTTATAATGTTATATATTAATTTTATCTTGCCATATAACTATGGTCATTTGGGTGCTAACAAACACTTCTCGTTTTATCAATTGATATTCGGCAAGTTAATAAGAAGGGTTATATTTAGATGAATCTTTTGTCTAATGCAAAATGGAACGCCCTATCACAATTTTTTAAGATATTTGTCCAGGCTGTAAATCTTATCTATTTAGCGAAAATAATACCGCCTGCCGAATATGGTTTATTAGCTATGGCTGCAGTGGTAATTAATCTTGGGATTTTACTCCGAGATCTGGGGACGTCTGCGGCTATCATTCAGAGAAAAGTTCTTAGCAACAATCTCATAAACTCTATTTTCTGGTTGAATGTTGGGTTAGGTGTTTTCCTATGTGCAGTTATCATGTTACTGGCAAAACCTTTAGCTATTTTATATGGTTACCCTGAACTGGTAACAATATTGATTTTGCTTGGTCTTACGTTCCCTTTATCTAGTTGTGCCGCTGCGCATCTTGCTTTGCTGGAAAGGGATTCTCGCTTCAAAACTATCTCCAGAATCGAGGTGACATCGGCTTTATTATCGGTAGTTGTCGCCATTATTATGGCAAATTTTGGTTTTGGCGTTTTCAGCTTGGTTGCTCAGGCGATTATTATGAATCTAGTATCTGCAATTCAGTTTTGGATAGTTTCAACTTGGAGACCTTCAGTTAAACAGTTTATTAAAATGAATGATATTAAGGAGATTTTCTCATTCAGTACTAATTTATCTTTGTTCAACTTTATAAACTACTTTTCACGTAACGCCGATAGTTTCATTGTTGGTAAGTTTATGTCCGCAGCTACTTTAGGCCAATACAATCTGGCCTATCGTATAATGCTTTTCCCTTTGCAGAGTCTAACATTTGTTGCTACTCGATCGCTTTACCCCATCCTAAGTAAATATCAGGATGATAATGGAAAAATTTTGACAACATACCTAAGTACGGTTTTTGTTATTCTTGCATTAACTGCACCACTAATGAGCATCATTGCATTTTATAGCTTTCCATTAATCACTACTTTTTTTGGCGAGCAATGGGTAAAAACTGCAGAGATCCTCAAGTGGCTTGCGCCCACTGCGATCATTCAATCTGTTCTAAGTACATCGGGTTCGGTATTTATGGCGAAGGGTCGAACAGATTTACTGATGAAACTCGGAATATTAAGTGCATTCCTTCAGTTAAGCGCTTTTATGCTCGGAGTAAAGTTCGATATCAATACATTTGCTAAGTTTTATTTAATAGCCAATCTTATAAATTTCGTGCCAGCAATGTATTTTTTGATGAAATTAATCGGCGGCAATATGTTGATGTTACTTTTGAGAGTTTTTCCGATTATTATCGCCACATCTGGTATGCTTTTCCTTATGTTATTTATTGAAACTTGGTTTACTAA
>NZ_JAFMOT010000131.1:0-6198 GCF_019049695.1 Rahnella perminowiae | reverse complement strand
ATATTCACTCAAATAATGTTTGAGGTGCTTTTTATAAAAATTCTTGTGGAAAACACTTCATTTTCCATTTGAAAATCTCTTGTGCTAATGGTGACAGGGATTCAGTGCGTCACCTCTAATCAGTGCTATATATTATTTAAAATAACTGAAATAAATGATTTTTAAGAAAGCCGCTGATTATTTTGAGATGTTTTGGCGGCAGGAAAAGCCTTTTAAGCACGTCCGGAAATTTCTACTATGATCGATCATCTTGCCAATAATTGCAGATAGGGCGCGGGAAATATTAAACATTTGGGCAGAAATGCCGATAAACAGACTCCTGCTTCGTTTTGAGAATCTCCCGATGTCGCTTAAAAAGTCGTCCTTGCTCGTTCTTATGGTTCTTTTCGCCCTCTTTTTCACCAGTATATTGTCGAATGTTTGGCTGCTCACCCAGAGTAACCATTCACTGGATGATGTGAACAAGGAGATCCGTGTAGTGCTTTCTATTATTGACCCCATTAACCACAGCCGGACCTCACGCGTTCGCGTAATGGAATATATGAAAGAAATTGAAAATGGCGACGGCCAGCAGTCAAACTCTGCTCTGGACGGGGTCACTGAAGTTATCGGTAAAGCCGATGCGGCCTTTCAGGCGTATCTTGACGCACCAAAATTGTCTGGTGAAAGCAGGCTTGCCGAGGAATACCGCAGCACTTACCAAAATTATCGCCAGAATGGTATCCAGCCATTAATTGATGCGGCTAAGGCCGGTGATCAGGTAGCGTTTAAAGCCCACATCCCGGCTGTAGTGAAACTCGATAGTCAGTATGAAATCGTACTGGATAAAGTATTGGCCCTGCATGAACAGTACGCCAAAAATCTTAACAGCGATGCACAAAGTCATTTCAAATTTGGTATCGGGCTGACGATCGGTTTTGGTTTACTATTTCTGATCATCATTATCAGTGTACTGGTATTACTGAAGCGTTTTGTTTTGGTGCCACTACTAAGTTCCCGCGATCACTGCCGTCAGATTGCCGAAGGTCATCTCGATACGCCGGTACCTGTCAAAGCACAATCCCGCAGTGAAATTGAAGAACTTATGCAGTCGATAGAGTATATGCGTCAGTCACTGACCCGGATTATCGGACAGGTCCGTGACACCAGCCATACCGTGGCGCATGCATCCCAGGAAATCTCTGCAGGTAATATTGATCTGGCTTCCCGTACGGAACAACAGGCCGCCGCACTGACACAAACAGCCGCAAGCATGGAAGAACTTGGCGCGACGGTAAAACAAAATACCGAAAATGTCTCCCGTGCAAGCAGTCTGACACGTGAAGCGGTTCAAAATGCACGTGCGGGCGAGAAAGTTGCCCAGGACGTAATTGGTACGATGGGGCGTATTAACAGCAGCTCGAAAAAAATCGAAGATATCACCGGGGTGATCAACAGTATTGCTTTCCAGACGAATATTCTGGCGCTTAATGCCGCAGTTGAAGCAGCGCGTGCGGGTGAGCAGGGCCGCGGATTTGCCGTGGTGGCCAGTGAAGTGCGCAGCCTGGCACAGCGCAGTGCCGTGGCAGCAAAAGAAATCGAAAGCCTGATTTCTGAATCAGTGGTAAATATCCGTGAAGGCTCGGATCAGGTCTCACGTACCGGTGACTCCATCTCTGCGATCATTTCCTCTGTCACTCAGATTAATGTATTGATGGAACATATTTCGACAGCTTCAGATGAGCAAAGCCGTGGCATCAGCCAGATTGAACAGGCGGTGACAGAAATCGATGGCGTGACACAACAAAATGCGGCTCTGGTTCAGGAATCAGCGGCAGCAGCGGCCTCGCTGGAAGAACAGGTTCTTCATCTGACCCGCTCAGTCGCCACATTTAGACTGGCAACGGTGTAGCCCTACCGTTGTAATGACATAAGTGATTAAGATAAAGGCGGTGATTAGCCGCCTGTATTTGACCACACGGGGAGTGCGGACTTTACGCGCCATTTTTGTAGGTTTTATGAACAACGCAGATCTGTATATGTTCACCATAAATCCCTTCACAGACTCATTATTTTTCTTTATTCATCATCTTAATGACTCCAGACTTAATAGGTCTGGAGTCACAAACCTTTTGCCTGCGATCCTCAGACTTGATATAACTCCGGCCTGTGATTTTTAAGGTGATTTAGTGCAGATGAGTAAGATCAAATCCGTGGCTTCAGTTGAAAGAGATTTTGCTGCTGAAAATGTCGGCCAGCATGTTTTGGCTTATCTGCAAAATGTAAAAATGACGCCGCTTGCAAAACTGGATGATTTTGATGAAGAGGGCAATGCGACGGTCAGACAGGTGATTAATGTTTGGATCCGGCTTTCGCTGATCCTGACGCGACGTCGGCCAGAAATTGCGGTTTCATCCCTCATGAAACACGTACTGCCGGTGATCGGTGAGGTACCTTTGAATAAAATCACCCGTTTACGACTGAATCGTTTGTTTAATGTCTTGTTGGCGGACGGGAAAATTTCGGAAGCAAAGCGTGTATTCGCCCTCTGTAAGCAATTTTTTGGCTGGGCTGAAACGCAGGGATATCTGGTTCATTCACCGCTAAGTTCCATGAAACGCCGTGATGTTGGCGGCCGCAATACCCCGCCACGTGAGCGGACGTTAACCGATGCCGAAATCTGGATTTTCTGGCATAGTCTGGATTTATGTGACATTTCTGAACAATGTCGCTGGGCATTGAGGTTTTGCCTGCTGACAGCACGGCGGCCAGATGAAGTGGTGCGTGCCAGGAAAGACGAGTTCCATTTGCAAATTGGTATCTGGCGACAAGGTACGCGCAATAAATCGGCTCGTGACCATAGTCTGCCGCTGACGCCATTAATGATCACCTGCATCAATGCTCTTTTGTCGTCCAGTCCGGAAAGCAGTCCCTGGCTGGTGCCATCGCCGCTTGATACGCAAAAGCCCTTATCACGCGGCGCAGTGACACAGGTGATACGCCGTCTGTTGCGCGCGGAACGTGGCCTGGGAATAGAAGCTTTTACCACCCGCGATTTGCGACGGACGGCGCGTTCCAAATTATCGTCCCTGAATGTCCCGAACGATGTTGCGCGTAAAATCATGAATCATTCACTGGAGGGTATCGACCGTGTTTATGACACGCACGATTATCTGCCACAGATGAAGCAGGCGCTGGAAGCATTTTCTGACAATATTCAGGGCATCATTGACGCACCCGATTACTATAATTTACGGCATAATTTTGAGGGCGAATCACTGCATGTTTGTGAAAGTTCGCTGCTGTTTATGGAGAGATAGCAAGCGTCGGCCCGATTTAAAGGTTATGTTGATAGCTGACGATGAAGAATATAAACCGGTAAGAACCAGGCCGGGATAAGCCAGAGATGTGACCTGCTACAATTGGTATTGACTTGGCAACCCAAGAAGACAGAGGACTAAGAATGCTTTCCAAACAAAACAAGGCTATCGGGCTGCCAGAACCGACGCAGACTATTTTATTGAGCACCGGTACAGCGGAAGAAAAACGGCAGGAAATACGTGAATATTTTCTTCGCACCTGGGAGTTGTACGAGAGCCTGTTTGATTGCCTCGCTGATGAGCGAGCATATTTCAGTAAGGCTATTTCGCTTCGTCATCCGCTGATCTTTTATTTTGGTCATACCGCGACTTTCTATATCAATAAATTGATGGCTGCCGGGCTGATCCCTCAACGTATTGACTCCCATATCGAAGCTATGCTCGCGATCGGCGTAGATGAAATGAGTTGGGATGATCTTGATGATCAAAACTACAACTGGCCATCGGTCGCCAATTTGCGCCAATATCGCGACAAAGTACGGGAAGAAGTGCTCGGTATAATTGACACTATGGCGCTGAGTTTACCCATCGGCTGGGACAGTCCTGCCTGGGTGATCCTGATGGGTATCGAACATGAACGTATTCATCTTGAAACATCCAGCGTACTGATCCGTCAGTTGCCGGTGCAATGGGTTAAGCCTCAACCGCACTGGCCCGTGTGCGAAATCGCCCGCCGTGACCGCTACACTGTACCCGTGAATACAATGCTGGCCGTTAAAGGTGACGTTGTCACTTTGGGTAAGCGTGATGATACCTACGGATGGGATAACGAATACGGCACATCTGAACAGAAGATTCAGGCATTTAGGGCCAGTCGGATGCTGGTCAGTAACGCGGAATTTTATACCTTTGTACAGGCCGGTGGCTATGGCGATGCACAGTGGTGGGACGAAGAAGGGGCAGGCTGGCGAAATTTCACACGGGCGGAAATGCCCACTTTTTGGGTGGGTTCGCCTCTTGAACCGGAGCAACTGAAATTACGTCTGATGACGGAAGAAGTGCCGATGCCGTGGGACTGGCCGGCGGAAGTAAATCAACTCGAAGCCGCGGCATTTTGTCGCTGGAAAGCTGTCCAAACCGGCGAATCAGTTCAGTTACCGAGCGAAGCTGAATGGATGATTCTGCGCAATCAGGTGGAAGGCGATCAGCCCGGGTGGAAAACAGCGCCAGGAAATATTAACCTCGCAGGGTGGGCATCATCCTGTCCGGTGGATCATTTTGCTCAGGGTGATTTTTATGATGTGGTAGGCAATGTCTGGCAATGGTCGTCCACGCCGATCAGTGGTTTTGATGGTTTCCGTGTACACCCTTTATATGATGATTTTTCGACGCCAACATTCGATGGTAAACATTCCATGATCAAAGGCGGAAGCTGGATTTCAACCGGCAATGAGGCGCTGAAATCTTCACGTTATGCTTTCCGTCGTCACTTTTTCCAGCATGCTGGTTTCCGCTATGTCATTTCCAGCCATCAGGAAGTGGTGAAAGTAAATCCGTACGAAACTGACGGACTGGTGGCACAGTACCTTGATTTTCAATATGGTCCGCGTCATTTTGATGTAATGAATTATGCTGAGCAACTGGCTGATATTGCGGTTAAAAATACTGTTAACCATGGCAGGGCGTTAGATATAGGGTGTGCTACGGGTCGTGCGAGTTTCGAACTGGCGCGTTATTTCGACTCTGTGGTCGGGATGGATTATTCAGCACGTTTTATTGATGTCGCTCTGTCACTGGCACGTGGTGAAACCCGTCGGTATGTCATGCCGGAGGAGGGCGAACTGGTGGAATATTGTCAGGCTTCGCTCGCCGATGTGAATTTGTCAGCAGAGCTTACGCAGCGGGTGACTTTTGTACAGGGTGATGCCTGTAACCTGAAGCCACAGACGGAGTTATACGATCTCGTTTTGGCTGCTAATTTGCTTGATCGTTTGCGTGAGCCAGCACGTTTTCTGACCGGTATTACACCGATGATCCGTTCTGGTGGTCTGCTCATGCTTTCTTCACCTTATACCTGGCTTGAAGAGTTCACCCCGAAAGAGCACTGGCTGGGTGGATTCCGCGAAAATGGTGAAGCCGTTACGACCCATCAGGCACTGAAACGTTTACTGGCGAGCGAGTTTGAAGAGGTTCGGACACCAACAGATGTTCCGTTTGTGATCCGTGAAACGGCTAGGAAATTCCAGCATACTGTGGCGGAACTGACGCTATGGCGTAAGCGGTAAGTAGGAATTTCTGCAAACGATTAACGGTCGCTCCGGCGGCCGTTTTTTTTATCTTCTGATTGCGTGTGAAGACGCTTTTTTCTGCCTGAATGCGATAAACACTGAGGTTCAAGTTGTCGTTGTTTAAGTTATTTCAAGCAATTGTATGTTGTAACTAAAATGAATGCCATTGTATTTTAAAATGACAGTAACAAAAGGGGAGTGCCGTTAAAGACCACGAATACCCATGACAGATGCCGGACACGAAGGTCCGGCATGGCAAAACTGAAAACTTATTTCTCTGCAGGGCCACAACCACCGATCATTTTAGAAATTGAAATGGCAGGGTGCAGTAAATAAGTATAATCACAGTTTTTTTCTTTGTTAAAAACGCTACCCGTACAGCCGGAAAGCGTTGCAACCAACGCAGCAAGAAGTGTCAATTTAAATAAATTTTTCATATAAATTCCTTTTTAAAATAGATAATTATGTGTATAAGCCGTCATTTGAAATTCAGGCAAGCGCGAATATACGCTTAACCACCGCAACAGGCAAATAAATACCAGTGATTTTACGTGAGGTAATATTTAATTTTCGATCCTCTCCGAAGCATTCATTATTAATATGTTTATAAA
>NZ_JAFMOT010000132.1:0-6708 GCF_019049695.1 Rahnella perminowiae | reverse complement strand
ACCGATAAGTATTTTAATTACGATATGCGAGCATCAGGGATTGAATAATAGTGCAGGAGAAAAACAAAATCACAGTGCTGGCCCAATATGCTAATTTTAACAACACAGGTAAAATTTATTATGACTGAATTAAATATTTATGGTCAGACATTGGGTAAAGAATTACCCGACTGGCAGCCACATGCGCTTCCTCAAAAAGTTATCCTCAGAGGAAAATATTGCTATCTTGAGCCAATTGACGTTAAGCATAGCCGGGACTTATTCGATGCCTGGCACAGTATTGATGATGAGCGTGACTGGACGTACTTTCATATTAAACGCCCCGTCACTATCAAACAGTGCGATTACTACATCGCTTCTCTTGCCGCAAGCAAGGATCCCATTTTTTACGCAGTAATCAATATATCTACAGGTAAAGCTGTTGGATTTCTTGCCCTACAGCGAATGGATCCTGATAACGGTTCTGTAGAGATAGGCTGGATTAACTGGTCACCGCTGATGAAACGCACCTTTTGCAGTACTGAGGCCATATTCCTATTGCTCTATTATGTACTGGAAACATTACGGTATCGCCGGTGTGGATGGAAATGTGACAGCCTGCATGAGGCAGCGATCAGTGCGGCAGAAAGACTCGGATTTACCTATGAAGGTACTCTCAGACAAACACAGGTTTCAAAGGGGCACAGCCGTGATGTCCGCTGGTATTCTATCATCGACTCTGAATGGGATGGCATCAGACAGGCTATGGAGCTTTGGTTAAGTCCCTCTAATCTTGACGAACGAAGAAAACAAAAACACCGGCTGGCCGAATTTATGCCTCACCTCTGACAGGTACATCATTGCCAACGATGCGCACTGCTTCCAGATCAGCAGTGCGCATCATAGCTTAAGGTCAGACACCTGATTATCTGAAGATGAGCCGCCCTCCTCCTCCCGTTAAATTTTAACTCACTTTCTTTTTTATCCACTTTTCCACAGGCCAGATCCAATAATAAGATCCTATAGAGATCATCTAATAGATCAAAAGAGATCCCCGCTTCGCTACAAGCCTTGCGCTATAAGGGATTGATCGACATAAGAAACCACTATAAGGAGTAAACTAACCGCTATAGAGAGCTTAGTAACCACTATGAACAGCAAGTTAACTTCGCTGGTGAGTGACTAAAAACCACTAGAGGGAGTAAACCATCATCAGTACTGTGCATAATGTTATCCCCTAAGGAATGAGATAATTATCTGAAAAATAAATGACAAGTCTTCCGGCTGTCCGAAGACTTGTCATGATATATACAAGTTATGCACCTGCCAGATACGGAGCTGCAATGGTCATTTTGGATCCTTATCGGAAAATTTAACCTTCTGTTTTTAAAGTTATCCTCTTGTTCGATCCAATAATAAGATCCAAATAGAACCTAAAAGAACCAAAGAGATCCCCGCACCTCTGGAGGCCTTGCGCTATATGGGTAAAATGAAGATCGTTAACCGCTATAGGGAGTAAAACAACCACTATAAAAAGCAAATTAACCACTATGTGTGGTAGTAAAACCGCTATAGTGAGTGTTAGTATCCACTGTATCGTGTACAGAGAGACTCTTATGCACATTCATTGTGAGAGCAGATAATGTCTGGAAATGAGCCAAAAAACATAGAGATAGCGAAAGCTTTCGCAGAAACGGATAAGCGAACAGGTGAACTTGTTACTCTGGTTCCTAACAGCAATAACACGGTTCAGCCTGTAGCACTTATGCGGTTGGGCTTATTTGTACCCACGTTGAAATCGACTGCCCGGGGCCGTAAAGGTCAGATGAATTCCATGGATGTCACTTCGGAGCTCAAGCAACTTTCGATCGTCAAGTCTGAAGGATATGAAAACATTAAGATCACCGGTGCCCGGCTTGATATGGATAATGATTTCAAGACATGGGTCGGGATCATTCATGCCTTTGCCAAGCATAAGGTCCTGGGAGACTCTGTATACCTGCCTTTCGTTGAGTTCGCTAAATTATGTGGCATTCCTTCCGCGCGCTCCTCAGCGAAGCTCAGGGCGCGTTTGGAAGCCTCTCTGGAACGTATCGCAACCAACACGTTGTCGTTTTCCAATAAGGAGGGGGACTATTATGTTACTCACCTTGTTCAGTCAGCAAAATATAGCCCGAAAAAGGATGTCGTCGAGTTACAGGCGGATCCAAAGATTTTTGAGTTGTATCAATTCGATAAGAAAGTTCTTCTTCAGCTCAGGGCAATCAACGAACTATCTCGCAAGGAGTCGGCGCAGGCTCTCTATACCTTTATTGAAAGCCTGCCGACAGATCCCGCTCCCATATCCATGTCGCGCCTGCGTGCCCGCCTTAATCTGACATCACGAGCGATCACTCAGAACGCTACTGTTCGTAAGGCAATGGAACAACTTAAGGCTATTGGCTATCTCGACTATACGGAGGTCAAACGCGGTAAAGCCGTGTATTTCTGTATCCACTATAGGCGGCCAAAATTACGACCAGCTCAGATCCCGACCGGTATAGGCGATGATGTCTATGATGTCCTGGACGATGAACATATTATTGATATCCCTGCCGAGAAAGATGTCGATCCTGGCGCGCCGCGTGAGATGGTAATGCTGACGAAAGAAGAACTTGAGTTGCTTGAACAACTTCGACAGGCAAAGAAATAGTATCGATACCTTCGTTATCCCTCTGACCCGAAGCCTGTTGTGTTATCAGCAGGCTTTTTTCATAACCACTGTGGTAAGCAAATTAACCACTGTAGTGAGAAGCGCAACCACTGCAATCAGCAAACTCAGCGATTATGAAATCTACCAACCACTGCGGTTAGTAATCTTTACTCGCTCTAGTGGTTGTTTGCGTGTTTTACCCTAACCCCCCTAGTAGTTACTAACCTGAAGCCCCTTATGATAGTTAGGTTAGTACTTGCTTACATTTTCCACTTCACCTCTATTTACTCTTTCCAGTGGTTAATGCTCTCCATAGTGGTTTTACTCACTTTAGTGGATGTTACTCTCTGCAGTGGTTGCTTCTCACTACAGTGTTTTCAAATTCCGTGTAAATTCTTATGCTCACTCTAGTGGTTAATGCTCTCTATAGTGGATATTATTAATGTCTGAGTTTTTAGCTGATTAAAGTGTCTTGGAAGAGGTTTGAGACAGTGTCACTTTTACCGTGGTACTTTTAAGACCACTTTTCTGATGTCCACTTAGCTAGCTGAGGAATGACCTTACCCCCAAGAATCTACACCCCTTCAGAAACAGAATTCCGGCCTTTACGCGGAGATTATCCAGATGGAAAAGTCAGGTTTCAGGTGGGAGAACGCTCTCTCTTTTGCTTTGGATCATTCATCGGAGTGGCCAAATAATCGCAGAAATTGGCGTGCATAAAGTCTACGAAGACGCGCACCTTTGGCGTCATTTTTCGGTTGCTTGGCCACATTATATGAATAGTATTAGCATCCGTTACGTAGGTATCCAGCAAGGTTTTCAGGCGTCCGTCAGCAACCGGGGTTCTGACAGAGAAGTCGGGCACACATGCGATCCCGCGCCCGGCAAGAGTCATATAAAGCAACGCGTCCAGGCTATTGCATACCATCGACAAGGGCAGCGAAGATATTGCTGTTGTACCGACTGTGTGTTCCAGTGGCCACTGGTATATTTTGCCAGTTGGCGTCCAACGATAGTGCAGGCATGCATGATTTAAAAGATCGTCCGGTTTTGTGGGCATACCTTTTTCTTTCAAATACGACGGTGCGGCTACAAGGCAGGCTCGATAGGGCCCCAGCGGGCGGGATACCAGACGTGAATCGCGAAGCGAGTTTCCCCTAATTACCACATCGAACCCTTCATCGATCACATCAACAAGTCGATCGGTGAAATCCAGATCGAGTTCAATCTCGGGATAGCGCGCCATGAATGCTGAGAGGACGGGCAGCGGTAACCCTGCTGAAAGCGCCAGCCCCACCCTTAGTCGTCCGCGTGGGTGTTGTGTCATTGCGCCGAGTTCATCTTCCGCTGCCTGGATTTCACCAAAAATGCGTCCGCACCTTTCGAGGAACATCTCACCTTCTGAGGTAAGGCGGACGCTACGTGTGCTGCGTTGGAAAAGCCGCACGCCAACCCGCTCTTCAAGCCGGGAAATACTTTTACTGACTGCGGACGCAGAAATGCCAAGGGTTCGCCCCGCTTCGGCAAAACTCCGTGTCTTCGCTGTTTGAACAAACACCTCCAACCCTCCCAGTGCGCTGAAACTATCCACAATCTCCTCCCGAAAATTTCATTACTGACATTTTTGTCATATCTGAAATGAACTTTACCCTGCTTAATGACGCACGATCAATGGCGTTAGGATGAGCCTGTAAGGTGCCTGGTCTTTTACCAGGCACTGGCTGAAATTTACTAATGAGGAGAATTTTTTCATGGTCACCACTGAGCATCTCGATGCGTATCTCAACGCTATGGGCAATCGTCACGTTGAAGGGCTCGAGGCCTATATGGCGGATAATGTCATACTTCGCAGCCCAATTGTTCCTGTTCCATTTGAAGGAAAAGAACTTGTTTTTCAGATAGTTTCCCGGCTTCTTGAGACCATCGATGACTTTGAGCTGAAGCTCCTTTTGCGTGACGGAGCAGACTTTGTTGCAGTGTTCACCATCAAGTTTGGTGACCATATTATTGACGGCATGGACCACATGCATTTAGACGATATGGGCTTTATTGACCACATGACTGTGGCATGGCGCCCACTTGCGTCAGTTGTCGCAGTGCAGCAAAAACTTGCTTCGAAACTGGGAGGCAAGCCGATGCAGCTGGTTCCTTTGGAATAATCAGGTTTAAACGCTAACAATGACAGTAGAATCGTAGCCTCAACTGCGCGCAGGAATGGCATTGCAACCGGTCAATCCTGCTGTCTGCGTTGCAAACCGCAGAATTCTACTTTAGCTATTTTTAGTTGCCGGTCTGACTATATCTGGCACAGCCGGCAATGACGTGTGTCACTTTGAATTTAAACCTGAACAGGGCGACCGCCGCGGCAAGTGCAATTACTGCCGCAACCCAGTCTGTTCTCCCTCAAAACTCCTTGGCCACAGTACGTGATATCTGCCGGCCGGATCGCCGAAGCTGATGAACCCCCGTTTCAACCAGAATAAGAAGGCTTCCCAAAACTGACCGGATGCGCAGGCGCCACTGTCATCATAAGTGGCGGGCTTTTATTCATGAATTCTAATCCCGCTTGTTATGACTGAGGATTGAAAGTCTTATAAGTATTTGTTTTTAAATAATTAATATGAGATTATTTTGAGTTACGTTGTCACTTTTAATGAGCGCTAGATTTGTTAAAGTGAAAAAGTATTACTTCATAAGTATTAATTAGTTAATATTACTTCACATTTAGCTTTTATGCGTTATTATTTAGGAAATGCTATTTTCGATATCACAGGTGACAAATGATCACGATTATTGGATGCAATAAAGGTGGGGCAGCCAAAACCACTACTGCTATTAATCTGGCTGTAGGCCTGGCCCTTCGTGGCGAAGATGTATGTCTCGTCGATGCTGACGTTCAGCGTTCAGCTTCAAGGTGGTATGCAGAACGTGAAGCTGCGGGAATTAGCCCATCCATTACCCTGATTGAAAAACGAGATAACATTTCTCAAACGCTAAGAAGCCTTGATGAAAAATTTGCTCATGTCATCGTTGATGTTGCTGGTCGCAATAGCCGTGAGCTAATCACCGGAGGCACGGTCGCACATCAGATTATCGCCCCACATCAATGCTCACAGTTAGATCTTGATACTATGGTTGAATTGCAGCAGCAGCTGGAAAGTATGCGAGATCTCAATCCCGAGCTTAAGGCGTACTGCTATCAAAGTATGGCAACCACGAACCCGCTGTTGCAGGGCAATGAACGACATGAGTTTCTTGAATATGTTCGCGAGTTTGAAGGGCTCATTCCTTTGACTGCAACCGCATGTTACCGAAAGGTTTACCGCGATGTGATGTCCGAAGGTAAATCTGTACTGGAAACAACTAATGAAAAAGCCAAGGCAGAAGTGCTGGCATTGATGAATGAGGTATTTTAATGGCTCTAAAAAAACCCCCTTTTTCAAATCGTCGTGTTGTTACGGAAGCTGAGGCTGACGCGCTGGCTAACAGACTGGCTGACCGCCCCTACGGTGACGAAAAAGTTGTGGAACCGGCTCAGGAAATCCTGACCAGGACTACCATCTCAATACCTCAGAATACGTTGCGCGAGATTGAAGATCTTGCTCTCCATAATAAGCGTATCGGTGTGGCCCCAAAAAGCGTCAGCGCAATCATTCGCGACGCATTGGAAGCCTACCTAAAAAAGGTTTGATATCTTAATGGCATGGGCAGTTATGTATGATGCTGCCAATGCCAGGTTTGCAGGTAAAATTAGCTCTTTTAAAATTTCCCACCATTCTACAACTCACCTCCCCCACCTGAAGTTACCGACCAACACAGCTTTAGCGTTGTGGTAACTCTCTGTTTTTATTTTAGAATTCTGAAATTTGTTTCATAAGGTCTGCCATTCACTACCCTACTTATGATGTAATAAGTATTACTTAGTAACTATGCAAAAATCTATTTTTAATCGCTCATTACCCTATGACGTTTGGTCCCTCGAAACTGCGGTTTGTTGTTGAAGTTGTAACCTGATTTTACGCTAATAAATAATAAAT
>NZ_JAFMOT010000133.1:0-7270 GCF_019049695.1 Rahnella perminowiae | reverse complement strand
TTACAAACAGAACAGCAAACATCCATTAAAAGATGACCCTATGAAAAATTACAGTAAAAAAGTTCTGGTTAATAACAATGGTCTTTGTAATCTCATCTTAAGCCACAAGAAAAATGAAGAAACACATAATGGGTGGATTCTATTAAAAAAAATTGGATAGGTGTCTGGTTTGATGGCGTAGTCGATAAAACAAATGAAGGCATTGCATTAATTAGCGAACAAATTCAATTATTACTTAAAGAAAGCAAAAGTAATTCATGCGCAATTGAAAAAATCCAGTTTGATATATTCGGCTTCAGCCGTGGCGCTGCGGCTGCACGTCACCTTGCGAATCGTGTCAGAAACAACGATCAGGCGATACAGGAAGCCATCACGAAAGGGCTGGATGGCCGAAATCAGCATGGCAAACCTTCAGGAGAAGTTCGCTTTCTGGGACTGTTTGATACTGTCTGCGCAGTCGGTGGGGTAACAAATTTGTTTGACGTCCACGGCGGTGTAAATCCCGGCATTGAGCTGGCGCTTCCGAAAGATATTGCACAAAAAGTCTTTCAGATTACCGCAATGCATGAATGCCGCTATAACTTCAGCCTGAACAGCATTAAAGAGTCGTGGCCAGAACTTGCCTTGCCCGGTGTACATTCGGATATTGGCGGTGGCTATAATCCGCAGGAAAAAGAATACCTGTTCCTCTCTGAACCTGGATTTGAGACCGTCAGGGATAGCATTCCCGTCGAGATGACGAATATTTATCGCAGTTCAGCGGCGGAAATACCTGACCTGCGGGTACTGCCCAATCTGAGTCCCATTATTCTTTCCGGGGTGATAACCCTGGGAACATGGTATGACTATTTGGTCAATGCGAATAAAAATCGTATGGGTGTGACGGAAAAGCGTGTTGGTGCGGCGGTGACAATGGAACGTACCGTCACTAATGACTGGTCAAAGGTTAGCTTGCGCGTGATGCTAGCCGCGGCTCAAAGCGCTGGATGTATATTTGATCCAATTCGCGATACGAATATCACATTAAGATTGCCACAAGAATTAGAACCGTTGAGTCAAAAAGCCATTAACCAAGGAAAAGCGGCTTTAAATGGGGCAACATCCATACCTTTTACTTTGGAAGAAATGCAATTGATTGGGAAATACATCCACTGTTCTGCGAACTGGAACGCAGTGGTATTTAAAGACGTCTGGCTCGATGGCAATAAGGTCAAGGCGATTTACGGCGCGGTAAAATCAGCAGAACTTGTCGGCTTTGTTAATCGCCCTAATCCCGGCTGGGTACGCGCCGTGTGGAATATGCAAGGAGCAAAGGCATGAAAGCAATAACAGGTCTGCTATCCCTTCTTCTGTTAGCGGGTTGCACCGGCAGTAATACAGAAGAACAACACGGCACTATTAAAGCCCCCTGGGATGAATGGTACTTTGCATTTACTACCCCTAAGGCCCTGCCTGCTCAGGTCACCCTGGTGAAATTACTCGACACCGAAGGCTATGGTTATGTGTTCGAAACAATAAACCAACCACAGGGCATCAGTGTGGGAAAATGGGATGACCAAAACTCAGCTGGCGGAACACAGTTCAATAAAGCAAAGTCTCCACCTCAAATGATTGTTTTTTGTTGGACTCTATTATTGACAAGAAAACTTATGAAACCACTTTATTCTTTTATTCTGATACCTGGGAGAAAATGATTACCCCTTATCCAAACCCCCTCACTCCTGCAAAAAGTGCCTACCGGCAAACGATGTTAGTAGGCCTGGCTCCGGAAGGTATCGTGCATACCTGGTTAAGACAGTATGGCCATCCTGATATTTTATTAACTAGCACAAAAATAACCACTGTTTCAGGTAGTGACTTAGTTATGTGCAAAAATGTAACAAAGCACCCTGATGGGTATGTTTACTATGGCGAAACGCCTGAGTTCATTAAAGATAAAAAATATCCCTACGGCAACTGGTGATGAATTTCAAGGAGATAAATATATGCAGGGGAAACACGTATGAAAGCAATAACAGGTCTGCTATCTCTTCTTCTGTTAGCGGGTTGCACCGGCAGTAAAGCGCACGAACAACAAAGAAGCATTAAAGCCCCCTGGGATGAATGGTATTTCACATTCTCAACCCCTAAGGCCCTGCCTGCTCAGGTCACCCTGGTGAAGTTACTGGATACCGACGGTTACGGTTACGGTTACGTTTTCCAGACTATAGACCAACCACAAGGGAAAAGTGTAGGCACATGGAGTCAATATATTGGAAAAGGATATTCCCCTTTTAATAAGGCAGAATCTCCACCGCAAATGATTAAGTTTTGCTGGGACTCTATTATTGACAAAAAAGTGTATGAAACCACCTTATTTTTCTCTTTGGACACACAACATAAAATGGTGAGTTCAGAGCCTGACTGGGCAAACCCGAAGGAGACTTATTACTTCCGGTATATGGTGATTGGTCTGGCACCAGAAGGAAAGGTCAGAGTGTGGCTACAAAATAATGGTAATCCTAATTTATTACTGGCCAGCACCCAAATAACCACTGTTTCAGGCAAGGATTTAGATATGTGCGCTGGGGTAACTAACAGTGATTTCAGCTATGGGTACGATGACGACATTAAAGAATTCATAAAAGATAAAAAATATCCCTACGGCAGCTGGTAATGAGTTTGAAGGAAATAAATATATGCAAGGAGCAAAGGCATGAAAGCAATAACAGGTCTGTTATCCCTTCTTCTGCTAGCGGGTTGCACCGGCGGTAAAGCACAGGAAAAACACAGCAGTATCAAAATACCCTGGGATGAATGGTATTTCACATTTTCAACGCCTAAGACCCTGCCTGCTCAGGTCACCCTGGTGAAATTACTGGATACCGACGGTTACGGTTACGTTTTCCAGACTATAGACCAACCACAAGGCGACAGCGTTGGAAAATGGGATACCCACAATGGTCTGGGATCTTCACCTTTTAATAGGGCAAAATCTCCACCGCAGATGATTAAGTTCTGCTGGGACTCTATTATTGATAAAAGAGTGTATGAAACCACCTTATTTTTCTCTTTGGACACACAACATAAAATGGTGAGTTCAGAGCCTGACTGGGCAAACCCGAAGGAGACTTATTACTTCCGGTATATGGTGATTGGTCTGGCACCAGAGGGGAAAGTCAGAGTGTGGCTAAAGAACAATGGAGACCCTGACCTACTCCAGACGAGTACCCAAATAACCACTGTTTCAGGTAGTGACTTAGTTATGTGCAAAAATGTAACAAAGCACCCTGATGGGTATGTTTACTATGGCGAAACGCCTGAGTTCATTAAAGATAAAAAATATCCCTACGGCAACTGGTGATGAATTTCAAGGAGATAAATATATGCAGGGAGAACGAGCATGAAAGCAATAACAGGTCTGTTATCCCTTCTTCTGTTAGCGGGTTGCACCGGCAGTAAAGCACAGGAAAAACACAGCAGTATCAAAATACCCTGGGATGAATGGTATTTCACATTTTCAACGCCTAAGACCCTGCCTGCTCAGGTCACCCTGGTGAAATTACTGGATACCGACGGTTACGGTTACGTTTTCCAGACTATAGACCAACCACAAGGCGACAGCGTTGGAAAATGGGATACCCACAATGGTCTGGGATCTTCACCTTTTAATAAGGCAAAATCTCCACCGCAGATGATTAAGTTCTGCTGGGACTCTATTATCGACAAAAAAGTGTATGAAACCACCTTATTTTTCTCTTTGGACACACAACATAAAATGGTGAGTTCGGAGCCTGACTGGTCAAATCCTAAGGAAACTTATTACTTCCGGTATATGGTGATTGGTCTGGCACCGGAGGGAAAAGTCAGAGTTTGGCTAAAGAACAATGGAGACCCTGACCTACTCCAGACGAGTACCCAAATAACCACTGTTTCAGGCAAGGATTTAGATATGTGCGCTGGGGTAACTAACAGTGATTTTAATTATGGATACGATGACGACATTAAAGAATTCATAAAAGATAAAAAATACCCCTACGGCAGCTGGTGATGAGTTTCAATGAGATAAATATATGCTGGAGAAACCCTTATGAAAGCAATAACAGGTCTGCTATCCCTTCTTCTGTTAGCGGGTTGCACCGGCAGTAATACAGAAGAACAACATGCGGGTAATCAAGCACCACCCTGGGATGAATGGTATTTCGCATTTACAACACCTAAAGCTCTGCCCGCTCAGGTCACCCTGGTGAAGTTACTGGATACCAAGGGTTATGGTTATGTTTTTGAGACAATTGATCAGCCGCAAGGTGCCAGCGTTGGAAAATGGGATGAGCAAAATTCCGCTGGCGGAACACAGTTTAACAAAGCAAAAGCGCCTCCTCAGTTGATCAGATTTTGTTGGGACTCGGTTATCGATAAAAAAACCTATGAAACCACCTTATTTTTTCATCCTGATACGTGGGAAAAAATGATTATTTCTTACCCTAGCCCACTTGCTCCCTCAAAAAAATTTTACCGGCAAACAATGCTAATAGGTTTGGCTCCAAAAGGTATCGTACACGCCTGGCTAAGACAATATGGCCATTCCGATATCTTATTGACCAGCACCCAAATAACCACTGTTTCAGGTAAAGAGTTAGATATGTGCAAAAACGAAACTAATTTCCCGAATGGTTACGAATACAGCGAAGGGATGAAAAACTTTATAAAAGATAAAAAATATCCCTACGGCAGCTGGTGAGGAGTTTGAAGGAAATATGGTATCCACTTCCCGCTGATACAGGGCACGGAAGTGGCGATTGCCTTCCACGACGGCGATCCGGACAGGCCGTATATCGCGCATGCGTTGCATGACTCACGCCACACCGACCACGTCACGGAGCAAAACAACACCCGTAACGTCATCCGAACGCCAGCCAACAATAAGCTGCGGATGGAAGACAAACGTGGCGAAGAACATATTCGGAATTATGTCGGGTAGCAATACCGACATCAGCAGCGGCAAATCCTTTACCGTCGCCGCAGGCGAAAGCATCAGTTTGTTTGCTCAAAAATCCGGCATAAAGCTCTTCGCCGGAAAAGGGAAAGTCGACATTCAGGCACAGGGTGACGAATTATCGGCGCTGGCCAAAAACGACATCACCGTGACCAGCACGGAAAGCACCGTCACTATCACCGCCGCCAGAGAGCTGACCCTGACCTGCGGCGGCGGCTACATCAAACTCAGTGACGGCAACATTGAAATCGCCGATCCGCAAAACATCCTGTTTAAATCGACCAACTGGCAACAGATGGGACCGGCAAGTTTGAATAAACTCTTTCCTCGCTTCCCGAGTGCTGACACTGAAATGCCATCAGAAGTTGGACCTAACACAGGACCACGCGGAGATCTGCCAAGACAAGATATATCCAGTCAGGTAACCGGGCCAATTCTGGAACATTTGCATAAAAACTTTGCCACCGCGTGGCTGAGGGAAACGGGACAAGATTTACTCATTATGCGTAATGCTAGAGAAGTCGCTAAAAAGCTTCAACAGCGTTCAGAATTTGGCACTCCGATCATGGCGCAACTTTTGCGCACTCAGGCGCAGGAAGGCAAACGAGATATAGAAAAACTCTATTTGAAAACAGTTAATAATGCGACGCAGTTTATATATATAGAGAATCAATATTTTCGCTGGCCTCCATTGGCAGAAGCCATCAAAAAAGCAGCAGAAGTTCAAAGCAAAGCGGGCAGGGATCCCGGTGAACACGGTTCATTACATTTATTCGTTGTCACCAACGTTACTGATCAGGGTATTGGTGCTGGCACGGTGAATACCCAGCGCATGTTGGAAGTTCTCGGCCGCGCCGACACAATTCCGAATGTGACAAAATTGACCAGGATTGGCAAAGCCAGCGAAGAAGTGTTCACCACGGCGCCTGCTATATATCTTGATCCTGCCGATGCGAATAAAAGGTATCAGGACTTGCTAAGAAAAACGGCAGAATTTGAAAAACAGGCTCAGGAAATTCAGGACAGCACAATTAAACCTGAAACGGTTCCCGGTCTGAAAGTTCATATTTGCTCACTGGTAGCGAAAGATTCACCTGCAGAGAAATGGATGCCTGTTTATATTCACTCCAAGCTCATGATCATAAATGATGTTTTCACTACTCATGGCTCCGCCAATATCAACACCCGCAGTATGCAAGTAGACAGCGAAATGAATATTGCTCATGAGATGAAAAGCGTGACAAAGGGCTTACGTAAGAAACTTTGGAAATTGCATACTGATAATCGGGGCACGCAAGATGATCCCGCAGAGGCATTTTTCGCTTGGCAAGATATTTTAGAGGACAATAAAAGCCTTCAAAAAACTAAGAAAGCCAAACCTACAGCGCCGCTAATTGCTTTTTTATACGTCGAAGCAACCTTAAAGGACATGGACTAATGCGCCAAGTGTTACTGTTATTATGCTTGCTACTGACTGCCTGCGATCAGGCCGCTACCCCCACTGTTGTAAAAAAGGATATCACCATGGACCCTCTTTCCAATACTGACGTAAGACTTGCATTTGTCTGTAAATATGAAGTTATTCCCGAACCATCTGCTGATGCTGACAAACTGTTTAAATACGGTCGTTGGTTACAGGTTAATAATCAATTAAAAAAAGATGAAATGGTGGATATTGAAATAGAAAGGTTGTACCGCATTGCCTCATCTAATAACCATTATAAAGCTAATATTAACTTGCAAAACGGTGCCATCCGAGGCCAATTTAATCTTACAAGTACCGAAAGGCTTCATTTGAGCATCCAACTAATTAATGCGCATGTCGCCACCGGTTATTACTTTATAGCAATTTATTTAGAGAACGGTTCCGCTGGACTGAAAAAAGATCCTGAAATGGCTCTTCGCTACTACCGTAAAGCGGCGGATAACGGTAATCCCCAAGCACAAAGTTATGTTGCCGACAAACTTGCAGAGGTAAGTTTGGCTCAAGAAATCGTTGAAGAAATGTATTACTGTGCATCTAAACAAGGAGATGCAAATGCGGCCAGAACTCTTGGGTATACATTAAAAAACCGCAAGATGTATCAAAATGCACTGGAAGTTTTTCAACTAGGAGTGTTGGCGGGAGATGAAACTTCGGCTGGAAAGTTAAGTAATATATTCATTGGGCCAGAACCTACTGATAGCCTTAATTTTATGAACCAGCAAAAAGACCCTGAACGTTCTAAACGTTACAAGGCAATCTGGAGAATTCTTGCCAACTACTCGTATGCCCACCCCACCGTCCCAGAAATC
>NZ_JAFMOT010000134.1:0-8820 GCF_019049695.1 Rahnella perminowiae | reverse complement strand
TAATAATGTAATTCATATGAAATTTATATTTATAAATGTCTTGTTGTTTGTGGTACTTTATTTTCCAGAGCTGTGGCATCATCACTGCAGCTTTATTTTTACCCTTCCTTGGTTTTACTTATATTTGTTTTTGATCGCCGTTCTGCCCCGGTTAACGGCGTTATTATATTGCCCCGCCTGACTGCGGGGTTTTTTTTGCATAAAAAAACCCATAACTGGCGAAAGTTATGGGCTCAACAAGTGAGAGAGAACTAAAATTTCTACGACGAGGTCAGAGAGACTTTCCACAACAACCTACATAACAGATGCCACGGTTGCATTTTCCGCAACGGAAACACCGGTTATGCAGGGTACAGCACATACAATCAGGAGAAGGTTTTGCTAATTGCACAGCTCGTTCCAATAGCTGAACCGTAATAAACGGATATACCGGTCAGGAGCGGCGAAACCAGGTCGGATCACTGTTCCCCACATCAATACCGTACAGACACCCGGTGGCGTGAAAGCTTTCCAGCAAGCGGTAGGTATCATGTGTCCTTTCCTCTGGTGGATTACTGACTTTGCGGCGCGTGATGCGTTGCCATAGCGAACGGTGCTCAGCAGTGTGTACAGTCGTTGACATACAGGCCTCCGGTTAATCGCAGCTTTCAAATCAAAGCCTTCTTTAACGTTGGTTTCAAAAACAGGGCATACAATGTCTGCCCCGGGAATGAACTCAGTTAACCTTTTATGGATCGCAAACTGAACCAACCATTTTTGCTTTCTATATGAAGTTTTGAACTATGACTCCCGTAACCACACTCCCTCACAGAACAACCTCGCGCATGCCTGACTATTTTGATGACGCAGCGCCGGTTCAGCCGGATCTTGCGCCAGTTGCACCAGCATGCCCGTAAAACACTGCGCCAGCACGCAAGCAGGAATATCACTGCGAAAAAGTTTGCTCTGCTGGTTATGGGCGAGATTTTCAGACATCAGGCTGACCAGTAAACGCTGTGTTTCCTGTGCCAGGGGCGGTAGCAAAAATACCTGTTGGGTCAGTTCGTTATTTTCTGCGAAAAAATTCAGTAGTTTACGAAAGCTGAGCGCCATCCGGTCCAGGACCTGATTTTCGGCCACGTCAGGTGCAATCTGTAATGAACGTACCAATGTGGTCAGGTGTTCACGGAAAACGCCGGGGTTTGTATCTGACATTTTTTTATCTTTCATATTCCTGATCTTCATGGGGAGTTGCGTGAAGGTAAAACCGAGAATGTGGTATCAAGCCCGATGATTCCAATGTATTTCAATTCAAACTTTTACTTGGAAACCAGAGCAGGTAGACTTTCAATATTCCGCAAAAACTCGGCTAAATAAATGAAGTCTTCTTTTCGCTCTCTGCTCGTTTGTACTGTTCTGTTTGTTCTGCCTTTGTTGCTAGCCAATATTTATTATATTGATGATAATGGTCGCGCTGCTTTGGGTTACACCAACTGGGGCCCTGATGGCAGGCCGCTGGCCGATATCATGATAAAAGCATTGTTCCTCAGTGCTCATATATCGGACATCTTCCCGCTGCCACTGATCCTGGGTGTTCTCATCATCAGCGCAAGCCTCACACAATTTGCGCGCCATTTTTTACCTGATCGCCCACTCAGTACAATTTTACTGGTCACGTTAACCTTTTTCTGCAATCCCTATCTGGCGGAAATTTTTTCCTATCGCTTTGATGTGCTGACCTTAAGCGCCGCACTGGGTCTCAGCCTGCTTTACTGTTGCTGGACAGATCACGGTAAAACATGGATTCGCTTTGTCACCGGCACCGCGATCATAGTGGCGATTTATTGTCTCTATCAGACGGTAATTAACATTTTAGTCATCATGGTTATTGCGGCGTTCTTCCGCCAGATGGAGAGACAACTCTCACCTGGGTTGATCCTGATAACCTTATGTCGTCGGTTCGGTGAACTGATGGCCGGTACAATTATCTACCTGAAGCTGATTTTGCCCTCAACATTTTCAGGTAAAAGTGAAGTCAATCATCCTGTATTGGCGACAGACAATCTTCTCACGACAATTATTAATAACCTGCACAGTTACAGCCAATTTATCAATGATACGTTGGTGAAACATCAGGGCGGTATGCGTTTCCTGATGCTGATCCTCGCCGTTGCGGTTATTGCGGGTCTAACAATTACTGTTCGCTATCTGCGTCAACATCGTGGGGCGGTGACATTGTTACTTTGCTTCGCGGCGGTTGTTGCACCATTTATTGCAGTCTTCATGATCCCCGGCAGTTTGCTGCTATTGCAAAATGCCTTACTGACTCCACGTTCCCTGGTCGGTTTAAGTGGATTTATGCTGCTGAGTGCCTGGTTATTGACGATGGCATTGCCAAAGCGGCTTAAGCCACTGACCTGGCTATTAATGATACCGGTAATTCAATCACTGGTGTTTTTTTATGCTTATGGTAATGCCTTGCGCGAGCAGGCTAAATTTAATGATAATCTCGTGCAGCGGATAAAATCGGATACTCATGAGCTGGATTATAACTCTGTATATTTTATTTACAGCGGAACGCCTCCGCATTCTCCTGTTTATGAAAACTCACTGAGCAATTATCCTGTGCTGGCGGTACTGGTACCTGATTATTTCAGTAACTGGTATTGGCCTGTGGGGAATATGACGATGAACGGATTGCAACAACGCTGGGCTTCGCCTGCAACGGGAGTGAATGTCAACATTGCACATTATGTCTGTCAGACAAATCCTTATGCCAGCAACCAGGATTATAAAATGTGGAAAGAAGACAGCGTAGTTGTTATTGATTTTAACCGGACACGCTGTCAGTAAACATATAAAATCACCCCAGGTTAAGTGAGTTTAGCCTGGGGTTATCTCTACTTCAGCGGTCAAGAGTGAAGCATTTTTATGATTAATCTGATTTAATAATGTACCGTGGTCTTCTTTTGGATTCGATATAAATCCTGCCTATATACTCACCCAGCACACCAATTCCAATTAACTGAATCCCTCCAAGGAAGAGTATCGATACTAATATTGAAGGATAACCTGCAACAGGATTTCCCCAGATAAGTTTATCGACAATCATCCATACCCCGTACAAAAAAGACAGCATGGCCACAAAAAATCCAATGTATGTCCAGATCCGTAAAGGGACGGTTGAGAAACTCGTCACACCTTCGAGAGCCAGATTCCATAGCTTCCAGCCATTGAACTTCGTTTTGCCTGCCGCGCGTACCGGACGGGTGTACTCCACTACAGCAACTTCACCACTGACCCAGCTAAGAATACCTTTCATAAAAAGGTTTCTTTCTTGCAGGAGCTTCAGGTTTTCGACTGTCTCGCGCGAAAGGAGTCTGAAATCTCCTACGTTTTCTTCTATTTTAGGCGAGCTGATTTTATTGTGGAGACTGTAAAAACATGCTGCTGTTTTGCGTTTGAACTGACTGTCGGTACTTCTGTCTCTGCGTTTAGCTAATACCACCTGCGAGCCTTCACGCCATTTATTAATCATCAGCGGGATAACTTCAATAGGATCCTGCAGATCAACGTCTATCGGAATAACCGCGTCACCCGTCGCATGTTCCAGCCCTGCCAGCAGAGCGGGTTCTTTACCAAAATTGCGGATAAAACTGATCGCTTTGACTGACGGATCCGTAACGGACAGAGAATGAATAACGTGCTCGGTGGCGTCTGTACTGCCGTCATTAATAAAGATAATTTCGAGATTATATTCAGATAGCGTCGTCTTTACGGCATGATAAAAAATGGGAATTGCTTCTTCTTCATTGAAGACGGGAACAACCAATGAGATTTTCACTTTTTAACCCTGAAAACAATATAATGTGAGTAGATAAAACCAGAGATCAAACTGACGAGGGAAAATACAATCAGCGTTACGACCGGGCTTGTATGCGTCTTATCGGCTGTCCAGCCGATAAGAGCCGCCACAGTGCCCATAAACAAAACATAAAACATATAACGCCGGGTTGTCGCTTCAGCTTTGAATGTCCATCGTGCATTAACAAAAAATGAGAAGGTCACTGCAACTGCGAAAGCCAGAATATTAGCCAGCGATTGCCGGGTTCCGCAGGCGTACAAACCTGCAAACACCAGCCAATGTATCAGCGTATTAATCACACCCACCGATGAGTATCTTGTGAATAGCTTCAGCATAATGAATAACCGGGGAAACTCTCTGCAGATTTTAAAAGGTTAACCAGACGGCCACTTTAACAGCCGCAAAGTGAGATAGAAAGCCGGAATAATACAATATCCCTGCAACTGCTTGTGCCCAGCTGCAGTCTTATCATCCGCCCTTTCCTCGTGAGTGAGAAAAAGTTAATGACCGTGGCTAACAATTGCACATTGAGCGTCGCAGGCGTAAACCAGTGGATAGCTCACGTAACGGCACCGGGTCGGGTAGACCGTGTCTTACGCGCAGCACCTGAAGAAGATACCGAATACATAGAGGATAGTCGTATGTCTAAAAATGGAAAAGTGGCTTTAGTTACAGGTGGCGGTCAGGGGATCGGCCGCGCGATTGCACTGCGTCTGGCGAAGGATGGCTTTGCTGTGGCTGTGGTGGATTTCAACGGGGAGACTGCACAAAAAGTCGCTGAAGAAATTAATCATGCCGGTGGTAAAGCGATTGCACAGCTGGCGGATGTGTCTGACCGGGAACAGGTTTTTGCTGCCGTAGAAGCAGCCACCAAACAACTCGGTGGGTTTGACGTCATTGTGAATAATGCCGGTATTGCGCCGACAACACTGATTGAAGACATCACGCCTGAAATTGTTGATAAAGTTTATAATATCAATGTGAAAGGTGTCATTTGGGGTATTCAGGCCGCGGTTAAAGCATTCAAATCACTCGGACATGGCGGCAAAATTATTAATGCGTCATCACAAGCCGGGCATGTGGGTAACCCTGAACTTGCCGTCTACAGTTCGAGTAAATTTGCGGTTCGCGGGCTGACACAAACGGCAGCACGCGATCTGGCCTCGCTGGGTATTACTGTCAATGCCTTCTGCCCGGGGATTGTGAAAACACCGATGTGGGAAGAAATAGATCGTCAGGTGTCTGCAGCAGCTGGAAAACCGGTGGGCTATGGTACCCAGGAATTCGCTAAGAATATTACACTGAAACGCCTTTCTGAACCGGAAGATGTTGCGGCTTGCGTTGCTTACCTCGCCGGGCCAGATTCCGATTATATGACCGGTCAGGCGCTGCTGATTGATGGCGGTATGGTGTTTAACTGATCTGCTTTTCTGTCTGTCAGGCCTCTCCTGATGAGAGGCCTTTTTGTTTCTGTTTGCTGGCCGTTCAATGCCTGGCCAGCGGAATATAGTATTCGCAGGTTACGCCTTTGAGAGCAGACTCACGCGAGTATTTTTCCAGGTCCGGCTGCATAATAAATTCCAGACCCAGAGTTGGCAGAAAAACGGAATACAGATACAGAATAAAATCATTCAGCCGGTTAAGATCGTACGGATAGTTGATCTTCAGATAACGACTGGCCGGAACCAGGATGTTATGGCTGTCACGGGGTTGCACCTGATGCGCCACGGTATAATCCATCTGCAACGCATTCGCCACTTCATCATTTGTATCTGGCCGGCAGTCCGACAACCCCCAGACCGGCGCCAGCAGTGATTCCGGTGTTTCCAGATAACGCAACAACTGCGCGCGGTGAACGTGATTCTTACTGTTGAATAAGGCCTCAATAGGGTAAGAATGTGAGACTGTTTCCCCTTCAAACGCCATCTCCGGCAGTTCAACGATTTCATATTCCGGTTGCGGAAACTCATCGACAGTCAGCGGCGCGGTGATCCCGTTCATGGTCCATGATGCGTTGCGGCGATACGTACCGGGAGTTTCGGCGAAGTTCTTTTTGAATGAACGCGTGAAGGTTTGCTGCGAATCGTAAGAGTAATACAACGAAATATCGAGGATGGGCATATTAGTCAGACGCAACGCGATAGCGGCCATCGTCAGACGACGGTCACGGATGTATTTACCCAGTGCGTAACCCGTTTTACTTTTAAACAAACGCTGAAGATACCACGGTGAATAGCCGGTTTTTTTCGAGGCTTTTTCCATGGTCAGACGATCACTTAAGTTGACTTCGATCCAGTAGAGTAGCTCTTTGATCAAATCATCATGAAAATCAGGTTTTTGTTCGCTCTGCAAAATGAACTCCCTGTGCTGCTATAAAGTCGCATCATTATCAATGCGCGACAGATTTTGAAATCACCTTTATTACGACGAGAACATCCGCGCTGTGGCTAACGTGTTTTAAACATCAGACGTTTCCTTACGGTCGGGTTCCCGGGCATACAGCTCATTTTCGATGGCACGGTTCAAATTGTATTCGGCACAGTCTGCGGTTAGCCCGAGGGTTTCGAGACGTGACATGGCATCCATGCTGCTGCTCAGGCCAATCAGTCGCCAGGAGATGTGCTCAGGAGATTCTCCTTCAACAAACTGCCCTTTTTGCCTGCCCAGGGTGATAGCGTTGGAAACCAGTTCATGCCAGTCAGCAACTGACACGGCAAATGCCGCTTTCATCCGCGGCTCCTGTTCAGTCAGGAGCATCGCTTCGTGCCAGAGCGGGATCGCGTTGAGCAACGCGTCGCCATGCGGGCCAACCAATAGAAGATTGAGCTGTTCACGGGCAGTGAGCGTGATTGATTTTTCCAGTAACTGGTCTTTAAGGACTTTCATCACCTGCGTATAAGCCTGCGCACGTAGTTCAGCCGCACTGGAAAAATGATGATGTACCTGACCTGTTGCAACGCCGGCTTCCTGTGCGACCCGACGGACGGTTGTCGCAGCCAGACCTTCACGACGGGCAATTCGGGCGGCGGCTTCCAGAAGGGTGGTTCTGCGTGCTTCTTTACAAAGATATGCCACTAAAAATCCGGAGCAGGATAAACAGAGGAGGATAATGCCAAGACTTGAACGGATGTTCAAGATTTTTTGAGAACGTTCATTCACCTGTGAATTCATATAGGTAAATGCCTTGCAATCTCATGTAAATGTGTACCCGCCGAATCGGGAAAAACTTAGGACGGGGAGTATTATCGGCTGGCACAGGTAAAACTGGAGGCCACTTTCGGATCACCCTTCCCGTTGTATCGCGGAAACAACGGATAATCACATAAAGGCATTTCGCGTCCTGCAGTCGCTTTGTTTGTATCAGTCATCACTTGCTGGCCCGGATCGATCCCATGTACGACCCATTTATCCAGTGTCCCCAGAGAATCCCAACTTACCCGATAAGTGCCGCTGCTGTGGGTGAAACCGGGGGCCAGGTAAAAGCGGGCAAACCGGTGAAGTTCTTGCTCACCAAATTCAGCTTTCAGTTTTTCGTAATATGCCACGGTGTTTCCCGGCGGAACGGCCATATCCGCCGTGCCATGCATCAGTAACAGTTTTCCTCCGTGCTGCACAAAAGCGTGAATGTCGGCACTATCATTATCGATTTGTACTGCCAGTTCTTTCAGCCGTGTCTCGTGAGCTGCGGGATCAAAGCGGAGAGAATCGTAACTGGCATCACGCATCACTTCGTAGCGTACGGCCTGATCACCCATCATATAAGGAAAGGAAATAATGATATTGCTGGCTTCTGGTTTTGGCCTGTTGGCACCGGAGCCAAAAACACTGACCAATGCGGATGCATCTGCACCGCGCAAAATGGGCCATGGAGCGAAATGATCACCCGTCAGCAGACTGACACCTAAAGGAACCGGTTTATCAAGCATCCGGACCAGCGCGATTTGCGGGTCTGAAAGACAGCTGGCACCCACATCTTTTCCTTCCGGGCAGCGCAGATGTGCCAGTTTAAAGGTGGTACTGCAGGCATCCGGATCCGCGACCACACCATCAGCCAGACCATCGAGTTTGTCGCAAGCGCCGGTAACGGCATTGGCAATCAGCGCGGCTTTTGCTGGCGAAATCCATGCGCCCGGCGTGTTGTAGATTGCCTTTCCGATGCTGATCCCGGCCAGATGCAGTTCAACGACGTTATAAACGGGATGAATGGCAATCGCACCGTCGTAGTCGAGCGGGAAGCGTTGGATCGCGGCAAGCGCTTCGTGGCCACCTTGTGAATTACCCTGGAAGTACATGCGATCCGGCTTACGACCATAAGCTTGTCGGATTAAGGCCACGGCCACGTCGTGTGTTTTCTTGATTTGCGCACCGGCAAAGTTATCCCAGGCTTCCTGATTAAGGGTAAAGGAAGCATCGGACACCCCGCCCTGATGGCCGGAATCACTGGCAAACGTGGCATAACCTTGTTTTATTGCTCCGGGTGTGGCTGCCGGGGCAAGGCGTGCTGTGTCAGCGTCTTTAATCGCGCCGTCAAAACCACTCCCCCCCAATTGCAGGGCTTTACCGTTCCAGTCAAGCGGCAGATAAAGCTCAAAATTAATATCGGGAGCATCAGTATCGACAGGCTCTATCTGCGCTTCAACTTTGCAATGCTGATTACCCGGATGGCCTGCCATCGCCACGGTGGTAACCCGCGCTCCTCTTGTCGGAAGTCCGATTGCAGCTGCACTGATATGCACATTTTTTAAGGCGACGCACTGTGCCTGAATGAGGCTTTTGTCAGGAGCAGATAAAACAGTGGCGGTGAACAGTACAAGCGGGCAGAGACAAAGAGAAGCTTTCATCAAAGAACGTTCATTCCGGCGGCTAAGTAAGGACAGTTTGTCATTAAATGACCCGTGAAAAAAGTCTTTTGAGTTCAGGGCATTTTGAAAAAGTTCATAAGGGATATTAATTATATATGTGATGAATATTAAATC
>NZ_JAFMOT010000135.1:0-10239 GCF_019049695.1 Rahnella perminowiae | reverse complement strand
GGCTATAGCCTCCGCATTACGTAAAGATGATTATGTGAAAAACCAGGCTTTATTTTAAGAAATTACGCAGAAACGACATACCCCATCACACGCTTCCAGCCAACCGGTTTTTTCTCGATATACACCCCCTGCAATTCCGGCGAGAAGCCCGGCAGCAGGTTGATACCTTCTTCCAGCGCCATAAAGTAACGCTGAACCGCCCCGCCCCATAATTCACCTGGCACGACGCACAACACGCCCGGAGGATAAGGCAGAGCGCCTTCCGCAGCGATACGGCCTTCGGCATCACCAATCGCCACCAGTTCGATGTTATCGCGGATAAACTCATTATGAGCATCCTGCGCATTCATCACGACCTGCGGAAAACTCTTCTCGCGGAACATCTCTTTCTGCAACTCTTTCACATCAAAACTGACGTAGAGGTTATGCATTTCCTGACACAACTGGCGGATGGTGTAATTCCGGTAGCGGTCTTCGTTTTTACGATATACCGTCGGCAGTACTTCGCTGAGCGGCGCATCTTCTTCAATGTATTGCTCGAACCGCACCAGTTCTTCCACCAGCAACTGCATTTTGGCCGGTGTTTCCGCCGGAGTGAGCAGGAACAAAATCGAGTTAAGGTCACATTTCTCCGGCACGATGCCATTCTCACGCAGATAGTTCGCCAGAATGGTTGCCGGAATGCCGAACTCCGTGTACTTACCGCTGGAAGCATCAATGCCCGGCGTGGTCAGCAGCAATTTGCAGGGATCAACGAAATACTGTTTCCCGGCATAACCGTCAAATGCGTGCCAGCGCTCGCCCGGCACAAAATCAAAGAAACGCACATCGTTAGCCATCTCATTGGTTTCATGATCCTGCCAGCGTTTGCCACCGACAGTCGGGGGAACGAACGGCAAAATCATTGAGCATTGATCAAGCAGCATTTTGCGGGTTTCGATGCCGAGCTTCACACACTCCATCCACATATGTTTTCCGCTGCCGCCGGCATGAATGCGCGCATTGACATCCAGTGCGGCAAACAACGGATAAAACGGGCTGGTCGAGGCATGCATCATAAACGCATTGTTGAGCTTTTTATGGCTGCAATGACGCTTCTGGCCTTTGATGTGATTGTCTTTTTTATGGATTTGCGAGGTCTGCGAGAACCCGGCCTGCTGCTTATGAACAGACTGCGTGACGATAATGCCAGGGTCGTTTTCGTTAAGTTCCAGCAACAACGGCGAGCATTCTTTCATCATCGGGATGAATTGTTCATAACCCACCCATGCGGAATCAAACAGGATGTAGTCGCACAGGTGACCGATTTTATCCACGACCTGACGGGCGTTGTACACGGTGCCGTCATAGGTACCAAGCTGGATAATCGCCAGACGGAACGGACGTTTTTCGGCCGCGCGATGAGGTGCCACCTGTTTGATTTGTTTACGCAGATAGGTTTCATCGAAACAGGCAGCATCGATACCGCCGATAAAACCGAACGGATTACGCGCAGTCTCGAGATAAACCGGCGTTGCACCCGCCTGCAGCAGCGCACCATGATGATTTGATTTGTGGTTGTTACGGTCAAACAGCACCAGATCATCGCGCGTCAGCAGTGCATTAGTGACGACTTTATTGGCCGCAGACGTGCCGTTGAGCACGAAATAGGTTTTATCTGCGCTGAAGACTTTAGCTGCATACTTTTGGGCATCTTTCGCCGATCCTTCGTGGATCAGTAAATCGCCCAGTTTGACATCCGCATTACACATGTCGGAGCGGAAAATATTCGGGCCGTAAAAATCATAAAACTGTCGCCCTGCCGGATGACGTCGGAAAAACTCGCCCCCCTGGTGCCCCGGACAGGCGAAAGTGGCGTTCTCCATCTCGACATACTTTTTCAACGTATCGAAAAACGGCGGGAACAGCGCTTCTTCATAAGCCTGCGCGGCAGATTCAATCTGCGCGGCATAAAATGCCTGATTGGCGTCCGACAGTGTGATAACGCCTTTCAGCAATGGCAGAAACTCAGGTGACACCTGCTCCGTACCCTGCACCGCAACAAACGCGGGAATACCAAATCCCAGCGTTTCAATCTCCGCCAGCCTGCCGTGGTTCAGGTCACCGACAGAAATAATGATGGCCGCAACGTCCGCATAATCGGCGCGGCGCAGGTCAACGACCAGACGTGCAGTCTGGAGATAAGGGGCGACGGAAGCGCTTGCTGCAAGTTTTAAGTGTTTCATTCAGACTCTCAAACGGTTAAGTAAGAGGGTGTGCCAGATGGCACGGCAATGAGCGGGATCTTACGGCATAAAAGGTAAGCGCAGAGTCCGGCCCGGCAATTGACGTTGGCTAAGCGAGATATCGAGTGCAACGGAGCTATGCCGGTGGGGCAAAGCGGTGACAAATCGGGTTTCAGGCCACGCCACGTCGGATAGACAACAGTAAAATCAGAGAGCTGCTCTGTTTTAATCTCTGTTTTTAATAATGCCTAACAGCGAGCAAACGGTAGCCTTACCGCATGAAAGAGACGACAAAAGGAGGAAAACTGAAATCGTGGTGTTTACAGCACCCGGAGATCATCATCAGATTGTTTTTGCACTGGCGAACAGCGCGATGTGATAAACCAGCCATGCCGCAACCCTCTTGAGCTGTCGCGTGAAAACGGGATCAGAGTTGTTTAATAAATCGGCGCAATAATCGCATCTTTTACCCCCCGGTTCAACCCTGAACATACGGCGAATTTCTTACAGAATGCGACAGGGAGCATGTCCCGGAACCTCCACCTTTTTCGGGCTTGTTGTCGGGTACAAACCTGGACAGGTGGCCTGGGCCGTAAGTTAAATCGACAAATCGTCGTAAAAAGCATCAGTCAGGTGACGAACCCCGCTGTTGTCACAAAAAGCCGTTGACGGCACATGCCCGATACGGTTTAATGCGCCCCGTTGCCCGGATAGCTCAGTCGGTAGAGCAAGGGATTGAAAATCCCTGTGTCCTTGGTTCGATTCCGAGTCCGGGCACCAATATTTAGAAGAACCCGCCTATGGCGGGTTTTTTGCTTTCCGCTTTCCGGACTCTCCATCGAACTTCGTCCGATGATTCGCCTTGCAGGATCACCCTGCCAGGCCCTTACTGCCGTATGAGCCGTACAGGGGAAAAGCGTTGGGCGCAAATTGGTCCGGTGGCGGAAGGTAAAATTCGTTAAAAATTTCAGATTTGTGAGCGCCTGCGCCCTGCTTTTCGGGCATATCCTCTACTCAGGTTATTCTTTTAAAGTTTATTTGTTCAATGCCGATAAGTGCTTAATTGCTTTTATTTAACGGTAATACAATATGGATAATCCTCTGGTCAGCTCCGCAAGTAATAAAGTTACAGGCTATGAACATTTGAAAGAATGTTTAAGAATAGAAGTGATAAAAAGAGATGGGGGCAAAAGATTCTCATGGCTAAAAGTATTTCACCGCGTAGCTTTTAATCGCAAAAAACGCTTCTACTTTTGGTGGCGGATTGCAAACTATTTGTATAAATCCTCATCATCTCGCCAGCGAAAAATCGCCAAAATCATTGGTGTTAACTTAGCCAGAAAGTATGGCGCAGACATAAGCATTGCTGCACATATCGGAACCGGTATGAAAATAAACCATTACGTGGGGATCGTAATCAGAGCTGAATGTGTGATTGGAGACAATGTGAACATCCGTCAAAACACGACTATTGGAAGGAAAAAATCAACGCCTGATATAGGATATATCACAATCGGTAATAACGTCGATATCGGTGCTAACTCCTGCATTCTTGGGGACATCGTTATTGGAGACAATGTCACTATTGGGGCAATGTCATTTATCAATAAAGATATCCCCGCTAACACCCTGGTTTATAGTCAAAAAACTACTCAGATCGTAATTAAAAACATCGGGTCTACGATTCAGCATTGATATTGTATTAAGCAACACGCCAATAAAAAAAGCCTCTTCAATAAAGAGGCTTAACTTTTGCTTACTCATCACTTAATTTGTCTTTCTGAGACGAAATGACTCGTTGGGGAAATTCGCCTGCAGACGAACGAAGCATTCGAGGCGAACATTGCCTTATATGCAGCGCCAGAATATGAAATCGATAGACATGAACAATTCATGGGTGGAAAGACCGTCTTTATGAGCAAAAAATTGTAGCGGTTACTAAAACCGCCCCCGAAACAAAGATTCCTTGAATCATTTTAAGCTGCGTAGCTACTCAGACCTATCCGCTAAAGGATCCAGGGCAATTATGAGCGAGGGATAGTCATTCGCAGTTATTCTCATTACTGATGAAGGTATTACTTAAATCGCGGTGTGTAAATCAACCGGGGATTAAGTCATATGGCCTGAGATGTTTCACGGTATTGACGACAGTGTCGTTCTGGCAAGCTTTATCGCCGTCAGCCCAGCGCTTGATATCACTTATATTTGGCGACCTGATGCCCACACTCAAGATGTTCTTGGTTGTGTATAGGCTGACCTGTGCTTTGTCCCCATCATGTCTTTCTATTTCAATTAGCGTGTTGTTAATCAACAGTCCCTGCGCAAGGAGCTTTTGATTGATTTCACCTTCATTGCGCTCACCGTCAAACTCGCTTAATACGATGACCGGATTTCCTGAATATGCCTCATATTCCAGGCACTGCCTTGCCATGTGCCTTAAAGTTCGATACGTATCTGAGGGCTCCGTCTTGCTCGTAAAGCTGCCGTCATAAGAGGATTGACTGTTTTTTAATTCGCTGACGGTTATGGCGCACCCGCTGATCGAGATAGAAAATAATAGTGTAGACAGGGTCAAATATTTCAATTTCAACTCCATTGTTCTGACAGAGGCTCTCCGCTGGGCTGGTATCAAAATTATGTTTTCTTTCAGGCTGACTTGTGGTTTGGAAAGTCAACAGTAACCATGAGCCCACCTTCTGCAGACGTATTTAGGCATACGCTGCTGTTGTGTTGCTGCGCAACCGCTTTGACTATTGCAAGTCCCAATCCACTCCCGCTTTGCATCTGATTGGGATCGCGAAAAAACCTATCGAACACGCGCTCCCTCAATTCAAATGGAATGCCGGGCCCTGCATCTGAAACACGTAGCTGAGTAGATTTATCAAGTGATCCTACATCTACCTCAACCCGTCCGCCCTCAGGGCTGTACTTCACGGCATTTTCAATTAAATTATCAATCAGCGACATCAGGCGTTCCTTGACGCCTGTGATCCAGATTTCATTATCAGAGTAGAATTCGAGCTCAATCCTGCGCTCAGCCGCTAGCGGTGCCAGTGCAGCCATTCGCTCTTGTATGAGCGTTGTCAGCGGCACAGGCTCCATAACAGTGTCAATACGCACTTCGCTGTGCATCATCAGCAGCAACTGATTGACAAGACGCGCTGCACGGCTATTGCTGCGAATAATCCCTGCAAGCAACTCCTGTTGATTATCGCTGCTTACATAGGACTGCAAAGCCTCCACATTGATTCGCATCGCAGCCAGTGGGGTACGCAGTTCGTGGGCGGCATCTGCAATGAAAACCCGTTCCCTATCAGAACTCTCTCGCACCCTGGCAAGAAATAGATTAGTAGCGTCCACCATTTGGCGAAGCTCCATGTGCTTTGGCACTTCTTTTAAGGGAGAGAGATCTTCTGAAGTTCGTAAGGAAATTTCATTTACCACCTTGTTCCAGGGGCGCATTGCAATACGGATTGACAGCCACGCGGGAAACAAAAGAAAAGGAATGCACACCAGTAGCGGCAATATGTAGTATCCCCGCGAGTTCAGGTATATAAAAAAGTTCCAGCCTCCGGCAGGGGTGACAAGTGTTACCTCCGCATCGGATCTCCCGGACTTGAGAGTACGGCTAGTCCAGGTGCGACCTCCACTCCGGATGCTCTGAATTTTCCCATACCTGGTGTTTGTCACCCCTGCCGGAGCGCCATCAGATGAATAAATTATCTCTTTATTCTTTCGAACGATTAGGCTGATTGACAGTTTCGGATCTTCACCTCCGCCATAACCTTCCCGCAACGCTGTGCTGAACTTTTTCAGCACAGCGGTGAGATCCTGCGGGCGATCATCCATACGATCAACCAATGTAAGAATGGTTTCGTAAGTATTGTTGCCCGTTAGCATAGGGGGGCTACGCAAGTTCTCCCACAAAATATAGGTCAGAAAAAGACACCAAAGCAGTGTAAGCAGTAGCATCTGGGCGATCATAATTCGCCGCACGAGCGTTGGAGTTCTCAGGTGGTGCCAAAAATTTCGCATCAACCAGCCCCTTTCTGAATCGGCACAGTATCAATGACATACCCTACGCCTCTCACCGTTCGTACATAGCCGTCGCCGATTTTGCGACGTAAATTACCCATATGCACATCGAGTGCATTGCTCATATTTTCTTTTGCGCCGAATATCCTTTCTTCCAGAAACCTTCGTGTAAGCACGCGATCAGCGCGCATCATTAAAGTTTCAAGCAGCGCGTATTCACTTGCCGTCAACTCAACATTCCGCGCGCTCACTGTCACGCGACGAGTCGGCACGTGGAGAGATAACCCACGAATTTCTATCACCTCATTCTCAAAACCGTAACTGCGTCGCGCAAGGGCTCTCACCCTGGCCAATAACTCGGCAAGAATAAAAGGCTTGACGAGATAGTCGTCAGCACCGGCATCCAGCCCGCACAGGCGATCCTGCAGAGTGCCCCGCGCGGTCAGAATGATGACGGGGATCCCCTTGAGCTGCTGGCGCAAGTACGCCATCAGGCTCATGCCATCGCCGTCAGGCAGTCCGAGGTCGAGCAAAACAAGTTCCGGCAAGCAGGCATCGAGTTGATGCAGCGCATCCACTTTGCGGCGAACCCATATGACATCTAATCCTTGATCTGCAAGGGCAATACGTACGCCGTTGCCGAGATCCAGGTCGTCTTCGATGAGGAGAATTTTCACAATAGTTACGTTACCAACAGTGAATGAAGAACGTCTGAAGAAAAAAACGGTATCAGGAAATTTATCAGGTTTGTGTCACCGGCACGTGCTTCAGTATTTCTTCATTTTTAGCTCATGAGAACTTTAGGGTGCGTATTCAAACTGAGCGTTCTGGCGTTTAAAACCCGCTTGTATCGTAATCATTTGAATCCATAAGGACTTCTTTAATGAGCAACTTCGAACTGCGTCATAAGTTCCCCTATTTACTCTCAGAACGCACCCTGAAAAAAATGCTGCCGGGTGCGCTGCTGGCGTTACTGACCAACCCAACACTTGCGGCAGAACCACAACAGGGTAACGCCTTAACATTGGGAGGAGGCGTGGATGTTACGCCACTTTATTCTGGTTCGGATGAAAACCGCGTCACGACAGCCCTGGTGCTTGATTACTCGATGCATAATGGGTTCTTCGTGAGTACCATGCGGGGTATCGGTTATGGCAACAGCTCCGGCAAGCTGGATTACAGTACTGCGCTGAGCTATCGCGCAGGCCGTAAGGATCATGACGTGGACAGCGACGCAATGAGCGATGGCAGTGACGACTTGCGGGGTATGGGCGATGTCAAAGGCTCGGCTATCGGGGCATTGGGTCTGGGATATAAGGTAACCGACTGGCTTCATTTGCAATTGCAGGCTGAGGTGCCGTTTTCTCAGCGGGACAATGGCGCGGCCCTGCATTTCGGCATTATCAGCCCGCTTTATAGTTCATCGGAAAATACCGTGACGATGGCGCTGACCAGCAGCTGGGGAACAGACAACTATATGCAAACTTACTACGGGGTAAGTTCATCACAGTCAGCCGCATCGGGGTTTACTCAATATGATGCCGGTTCCGGGATTTATGCCTATTCAATGAATATGGACTGGACGCACAAGTTCAACCAGAACTGGAGCGTAGTGGCCGCTACAGGCTTTACGCAGTTGGCTGGTGATGCACGCAACAGCCCGATTGTGCAACGAAAAGCATCGCCCAATGGAAGCTTGAAAGTGACATATAGCTTCTGAACATTGTTCGATTGCACTGTCAATAAATACACACTTGAACCGCCCCGATACAGATGATGGGGCGGTACTCACAAAGGACGTAAGGACATTCATTTTCAAAATTAACAGATATCAAAACGCATTAAAGCAATGTATATACAGACAGTATTCTAAGTAATTGGGCAATCGCTACATGGGCCGTGACAGATATAATCTATCCATAGCAGTATTCGTCTTGCTTCTAAAAGGGGATGAACTCTGCATGCTCCGAAGGTCTAATACGGGCTGGATGGATGGTGGCTTTAGCTTACCGGCCGGTGGGCTAGAAAAAGGCGAAACACTCTCCACCGCTGCCGCCAGAGAGCTAAAAGAAGAGACAGGGGTGGACACAATTCCTTCAGAGTTGGCCCTTGTGCATACCATGCATGTGTGGACGGAAAACCGTTCATGGATAGGACATTATTTTATCTGCCGAGAATGGAGTGGTGTACCCTTCCTTGCAGAACCTGACAAGCATGCCGAAGTAAGCTGGAAGAATATTTCGGATCTGCCAGAAGAAACAATACCCTATGTAAGGCAGGCTATTGAAGCCATTAATGCTGATGAGAGTTACTCAGAGTACGGCTGGGACACAGGTGAGTAACCTCTGCTACAAAGCAATATTTCCGCTCCTTGTCAGTATGCATATGCAAAAGGGTTGCTATGCGCGAATAGCAGCCCGAAATTTTTGGGCCGGAACACCTCTGAAATGTCCGTACAGCCTAAGACTTCACCAGATAAGGCAATAGAAAACTCTCTACTTCTCGTTTTCCAATTCCCAGCGTAAAGCTGACCCCTGCATTTTTTAAAATTCTGAGTCCTTCTCCACTGTTTCTAGGATGCGGATCTTTAATGGCTACATAGACATGACGTGGTTTCAGCTCAGCAAGTGTCAAGGCACAGGAGGGGGTTCTTCCTTGATAGGAGCAGGGTTCAAGTGTGACAAATATTTCACATTCACCAATTGGAACCGTTAGTTTTGAAATGGCGTCTATCTCTGCGTGATGATGGCCTGGAAGTTGAGTGAAGCCTTCGGAAACCACCTCCCCCTTATGGACAATCACGCACCCTACAGGTGGATTTGGTCTGCAGCCAGGTAAGGCTTGACGTGATTTTTCAAGCGCTAACAGCATGAATTTTAAATTTTCGCTCATCCGCTTTTATGCCCAAATATGTAAATCATAGACTTAAGATTTTCAAACCACCCGGCATGAATGTCCATTATTTAGATTAATTACTCATCAGCTATGACCAACCTTCTTGTTGGCTAACTTGTACTGACTTTTGATACCTCCGATTTTGGCACGAAGCAGAACGGCTGAAGGTTCGTTAGGTCTGCTATGCGCGAAAAGCGGAATTACGAAATCGTTCTGACCACCGAGGGCGTATTTCAAAACATCGCCGTGTGTTAATCAACGGGGATAAGGTCATGCGCTCAAACCTCCCCCTTAGAAGATATTGGCATGCCCATCTCCAGCGCACGAACCTCAAAGCCAAATTCCTCGTACAAGCGGATTGCTGCCTTGTTGAAATGCCAAACAGCCAGTCTGAGTTCCTGCGCGTTACGTGCCAGAGCCCATTCACGCACTCTGTTCATCAATACTTTACCCACACCTTGCCCTCTGTGTGTTTCAAGAACACATATTGAGCAAATCCTGCAACCAGGGACTGGCTTCAGAAGTGGACTTGTTGGTATTGATATGTTCGCTGCAATAAACCCGATGGGAAGAGAGTTATGCCGGGCTATAAACGCAACATGATCATCAGTTTCAATAAATCCCATCCAATGGGGTTCATCTGCTCCCTCATTCAAAGTCACATCAGCATAAATATCTGGGCGCGCTTTATGATGGATGATATTGAGCTCGCGAGCCAAATCACTCATGATCGCAAGATCAGAACGTATTGCTTCCCGGATACTGAGTTCCATATCCAAATTTTCTATCTCCAATGAGGATCCTCAACCGTGCCTGTCAGCCAGTCGCATTAACGATAAAAGCAGTTACGAAGATAATGCATTACAACAAATTTGCACTTTTCGTTGAATCCTGCGGACCTGGATTGCATTGTTCTTTTGTTCCCGGGAGATAAAAAAGGCCGTTCTCAGCAGGATCCGTTCCTCCCGGGCATCCTGCCATGCCTGGTGAATTATCTGAACTGCCCCCGTCAGAGCCCCTCCCGCCGTCTGCACCTGGTTTACCAGGTTGTGACATATTCCCACCGTTTCCACCAGCCGCCCCC
>NZ_JAFMOT010000136.1:0-10421 GCF_019049695.1 Rahnella perminowiae | reverse complement strand
ATGCGGCTGTTTTGCTTTACTGCGAATAGATTTTTGCAGCGCAGGCAGTCAGATAACGCGGGAGAATTGTTGCTGGCGCACCTGACGGCGCAGATAAATATCAAAGCACATGCAGATATTACGGATCAGCAAACGCCCGCGTGGCGTCACCAGAATATGCGTATCACTCACCTCAACCAGCCCGTCTTCTGCCAGCGGCTTCAGCAGTGCCAGGTCATCAGCAAAATAGTCGGTGAAGCGGATATCATAACGCTGTGCAATATCGCCGAAATTCAGCTCAAAATGGCAGATTAGCGATTTAATAACGTCACGACGCAGGCAGTCATCGCTGGTCATTTCCAGACCGCGCCATAACGCATGCCCCTGCTCTTCCACCCGGGCGTAATAGGTTTTGAGATCTTTTTCATTCTGCGCATAGGTGTCGCCGAGCATGCTGATAGCAGAAACGCCCATTCCGAGCAAATCGCTGTCGCCCTGTGTAGTGTAGCCCTGGAAATTGCGGTGCAATTTACCTTCGCGCTGGGCAATAGCCAGCTCATCATCAGGGCGGGCAAAGTGATCCATACCGATAAAGCGGTAACCGGAACCGGTCAGCGAAGCGATGGTTTCCTGCAGAATTTTCAGTTTCTCTTCTGCGCCTGGTAAATCGGCGTCTTTGATTTTGCGCTGAGCGGCGAACAGTTTTGGCATATGCGCATAGTTAAACACACTCAGGCGATCGGGGTTCAGCTCTGCCACGCGTTGCAACGTGTAGGCAAAACTTTCTGCCGTCTGCTTCGGCAGGCCGTAAATCAGATCGATATTGGTCGAACTGAAACCCAGCATACGGGCGCGTTCAATCAGGGCAAAGATGAAATCTTCGTCCTGCTCACGGTTAACCAGACGCTGCACTTCTTTGTTGAAATCCTGCACGCCCATGCTCAGGCGATTAAAGCCTTCGCGACGCAAATGGTCGAGCACATCCAGCTCGATTTCACGCGGATCCACTTCCAGCGACATTTCTGCGTCGGGCAGGATATTAAATTGTGCCCGCAGAAGGCCCATCAAACGGCTTATCTGGGCTTTACTGAGGTAAGTCGGTGTACCACCGCCCCAGTGCAGCTGACTCACCTGACGGCCCTTAAAGAACGGCGCACGGTGACTTATCTCTTTTTCCAGCACGTTGAGATATTCTTCGGCTTTATGCTGCTGACGGGTCACCAGTTTATTGCAGCCGCAAAAGTAGCAGAGCTTATGGCAGAAAGGAATGTGCACGTACAATGAGAGCGGACGTGCCGGATAACGGGCGGCCGCCTTTTCGAAAGCGGTATTATCGTAGCTTTCACTGAACTCAAGCGCTGTTGGATAGGATGTGTATCGCGGACCCGAATAATTGTATTTCTGGATCAGCGCTAAATCCCAGACGGTAGTCTGTTCTGACATGGGTGACTTACTCCTTCCGGCGTCGGATGCTGCCGGTTCGCCTTACAGGCAGGCTTTTGGCCTGCCGTGCAAAGGTCGCTCTGCGCAAACGTGCTCTGGTTTTCGATAACCGGCGTAGTTTACCGAATAACCAAAGCAGATAACATGCAAAGAGTAAGGCTATTGCCGGGATAACCCAGCGCATAGCTTAGAAACCTTCTTTTGGGTTTCCGCGCTTAAGCAGCTGCATCATGTCTTCGTTCTTCACGGCTTCTTCGTCATCTTCATCTTCGCCGAGTTCAATGCCGAGGATTTCCATCAGAACATCAATGCGATCCAGAGTCTGGTCAACATAAGCCTGATCTTCTGCGTTTAATGCTTTGCCATCGTCGATGAGATCCAGCAAAGAATCCAGACGCTCATCGTTTTCAAGTAACGTCAGTTCTTCTTCCGGTGTCATTTTAGGTTTTGCATCTTGCTTCGGCTGTGCAGCTTTTTTGGCTTTCGCCGCATTGTTCGTGACGGTTTCAACGATCAATGGCACGGCTTTTTTGCTGCCGATACGCGGATCGGCTTTTTTCGCCCCCGCGCCGCTTTGGTTCTGAGCGGCATCAGGGTTAGCGCGTGAGCCTGCTTTATGGCCGCGGCGCTTGTTGTCACGCTTGCGTTCGCGCGCTTCGATATCAAGCTCGACACGACTTTTCTTCTTCGTTTTAGCTGTCGCGGTATTGGCGCGCGGTGCTTTCGCTGGCTGTTTCATGGCATCTGCTCTTAGGTGTGTACATTTAGTATAGATTTGCGGCGGAATCTAGCAGAAAGCGGACAAAGAAAAAAGGCAGCAAGGTAACCTTGCTGCCTTTTTCTTTCCTTCTTCAGAAGGATATTCATCAAACACTTTCCCTGTATAGCCTCAACGTCCCGGTTTTTCCTTTGCCTTTCAGAGCCTCCGGCTCCGTTCATCCTTAAATCGCGATGCATTTCCAGTGATCCGTGAATGCAATTTTCGTCCATGTTTCCATTCTTGCCTTCATCGCGTAAGAATCACTTTACCCGACTGACACAAAGGCTCAAGATACCCACCAGCCGCGTTGAGCGTTCAAAGAACACATTAATTTTATCTTATTGAAATATATAAAAATTAAAAAACAAGGCGAGAAAACAAGCGAAATAACCCGCATCATGAATAGCAAATGTCTTACATCATGAAGGCAATTTTCCCCCGCCTTCATCTCTGTGGTCCCTTCGCCTCATCATTCGGATTTTAAAAACACGAACACATCCCGGCGCAGTTGCAGTTATAATCGCCAGCCAGATACTCATGCCTCACGGAGACGCACGTTTTGACCAGCCAAATTTACAACTATCATATGACCCATTTCGTCATGAGTGCCCCGGATATCCGGCATTTGCCATCTGACGCAGGCATTGAAGTCGCATTTGCTGGTCGTTCAAACGCCGGCAAATCCAGTGCGCTGAATACCCTGACTCAGCAGAAAAGCCTCGCACGTACCAGTAAAACACCGGGACGTACCCAGCTTATCAATCTCTTTGAAGTGAAACCGGGCATTCGTCTGGTCGACTTACCGGGCTATGGCTACGCAGAAGTCCCGGAAGAAATGAAGCGTAAATGGCAGCGTGCTCTGGGCGAATATCTGCAAATGCGTAACTCCCTGAAAGGTCTGGTTGTGCTGATGGATATCCGCCACCCGCTGAAAGATCTCGATCACCAAATGATTCAGTGGGCTGTTGACGTAGGTACGCCGGTCATGTTGCTGCTCACTAAAGCAGACAAACTGGCTTCAGGCGCACGTCAGGCGCAGATCAAAATGGTTCGTGAAGCGGTGAAAGAATTCATGGGCGATATTCAGGTGGAAGCGTTCTCGTCACCAAAGAAAATGGGCGTGGATAAACTGAGTGACAAACTGAACACCTGGTTCAGCGAAATCCCACCGGAAGTGCTGGATGAAGAGGTTTCTGACGAAGGCGAATAACAACGCTCCCGTAACGGGGAAATGTCAGTAATGTACAGAAAGGGGTGACCGCAAGGTTACCTTTTTTTATGGGAATAACACGCTGAAAATCCCATAAAAAACGCCCCAGACATAAAATGCCTGGGGCGGCTAAAATATTCAGCCAAATCCGATTACGTGAAGTAAAAGGTCTGAAAGATAGAACATCTTACCTCTGTACCCTACAAGAGAAACTTTACCCTATTTTCTGACGGGGAAAAAGAACTTTTTGTAGTTTACTTACACAAAAATCGCGGATTATGCGATCACTCTCATGGTATGAGCACATAATTGTGTAGCTTAATTACAAAAAAAGCTTAATAACTATTCACTTAGTGTGCCTGATCCCAGTTGTCGCCCGTGCCCACATCCACTTTCAACGGAACGGCCAGCGTCATGCTTGCTTCCATCAGATTGCGGATTTTTTCGCTTGCCGCTTCGACATCATCTTTATGCACTTCAAACACCAGTTCATCGTGTACCTGCATGATAATGCGGGCACGCGGCGCGTCAGGTTGTTGCAGCCAGTCAGCGACGCTGATCATGGCGCGCTTGATAATGTCAGCAGCTGTACCCTGCATCGGGGCGTTGATGGCTGCACGCTCGGCACCTTTGCGGCGCATGGCATTACTGGATTTGATGTCCGGCAGATACAGACGGCGTCCATCCAGCGTTTCAACATAGCCCTGTTCAGAAGCCTGAGCACGGGTACGTTCCATGTATTCCAGCACGCCAGGATAGCGCTCAAAATACAAATCCATATAACGCTGGGATTCTTTACGCGCGATATTCAGCTGGCGTGATAAACCAAAGGCGCTCATGCCATAAATCAGACCAAAGTTAATCGCCTTCGCACTGCGGCGCTGTTCGCCAGTCACGCTGTCCAGCGGCGTGCCAAAGACCTCCGCTGCCGTTGCGCGGTGGATATCTTTACCCTCGGCAAATGCTTTCAGCAGACCTTCATCTTTCGATAAATGCGCCATGATGCGCAGTTCAATCTGTGAGTAGTCGGCTGCCAGAATGATGTAGTCTTTTGGCGCGATAAAAGCCTGACGGATACGCCGCCCTTCATCATTACGCACCGGAATGTTTTGCAGGTTTGGATCACTGGAAGACAGGCGCCCCGTTGCCGTGACTGCCTGATGATAAGACGTATGCACACGCCCGGACTGCGGATTGATCATCAAGGGCAGTTTATCGGTATACGTCGATTTCAGTTTCGCCAGCCCACGGTATTCAAGAATCACTTTTGGCAGCGGATAATCCAAAGCCAGCTCAGCCAGAACTTCTTCATTGGTTGACGGGGCGCCACCCGGTGTTTTCTTGAGGATCGGCAATTTCTGTTTTTCATACAGAATGGCCTGTAACTGTTTGGTCGAAGACAGGTTAAAAGGTTCTTCAGCCAGTTCATGCGCTTTGTTTTCGAGTTCATTCAGACGAATGGCCAGTTCTTTCGAATGGGCTGCGAGAATATTCTGATCAATCAGAACACCGGTGCGTTCGATATGAGACAGCACAGGCACCAAAGGCATTTCGATGTCCGTGAATACTGCCTTCAGGGATTCACTTTGTGCAATCCGTGGCCAAAGTGACTGATGCAACTGCAACGTAACATCAGCATCTTCCGCCGCATACGGTGCCGCTTGTTCAAGCGCAATTTGGTTGAAGGTCAGCTGATTTTTACCTTTACCCGCGATCTCTTCAAAGCTGACGGTTTTATGGCCAAGATAACGATCGGCCAGGCTGTCCATATCATGACGGCCAGATACGCTGTCGAGTACATAGGACTCAAGCATGGTATCGAAGGCAATGCCTTTCAATTCGATGTCATAACGCAGTAACACACCGCGGTCGAACTTCAGGTTCTGACCGACTTTCAGCTGCTTTTCATCTTCAAGCAAAGGCTTCAGTTGTTTCAGCACCTCATCGCGATCCAGCTGCGCCGGCGCATCCAGATAATCATGTGCAACAGGCAAATACGCCGCTTTTCCCGCTTCGGTGGCGAATGATAAGCCGATGAGGTTGGCAGTCAGCGTATCCAGGCCATCAGTTTCTGTATCGAACGCAAACACATCCGATGCTTTCAGATAACCGATCCATTCATCAAGTGTCTTTTGATCCAAAATGGTGACGTAACCGTCCTGAGAAAGCTGGTTAGGTTCAACAGGCGCAGTGGTGGCAACTTCCTGAGTGGCAGCGCCTTTCTTCGCTGCTGCCTTACCCGTGGATTTTTTACCGCTTAGCCAGGTCCCGGATTCAACATCGGCCAGCCAGCGTTTGAATTCATAGCGACCAAATAACTGATTAAGTTCAGCCGCGTTCGGTTCTGAGACTGTCAGCTCTGCACAGGTCAAGTCCAGCTTAACATCTGTCTTAATGGTCGCCAGTTGGTAAGATAAATAAGCGACGTCTTTATTCTCAGCAAGTTTAGCCGCCATGGTTTTAGAGCCACGAAAACTGAGTGTCGACACCTTATCCAGATCAGCATACAAAGCATCAAGGCCACCAATGCCCTGTAAGAGAGCCTGCGCCGTTTTCTCACCTACACCCGGCACGCCTGGTATGTTATCCGAGGAATCGCCCATCAAAGCCAGAAAATCAATGATCAGTGAAGGTGGAACGCCATATTTATCGACAACTTCATCTGGCCCAAGAATCGTATTGTTCATGGTATTAATTAAAGTCACGCCCGGGGTCACGAGCTGCGCCATGTCTTTATCACCGGTACTGATCAGCACCGCATGCCCCGCCTGTTCTGCTTCAAGAGCCAGCGTGCCGATCACGTCGTCAGCTTCTACACCAGAAACCACCAGCAAAGGCAGCCCCATAGCTTTGACCATTTGATGAAGAGGCTCAATTTGAGAGCGCAGGTCGTCTGGCATCGGGGGACGGTGAGATTTATATTGTTCAAAAAGTTCATCACGGAAGGTTTTGCCTTTCGCGTCAAAAACCACAGCAACATGGCTTGGTGTGTATTGCAGCAGTAAACTGCGCAACATGTTGAGCACACCGTACATCGCACCGGTCGGTTCCCCAGCAGAGTTAGTCAGCGGAGGGAACGCATGGTAAGCGCGATAAAGGTAAGACGAACCGTCTACCAGGATTAAGGGGTTTTCTGCTATCTGGGCCATAACTCTTCTTTATTCGTGATCAGACATACACTAAGGATGCCATAGCCAGCGGGAAAGACGAACCTTGAGAGGGAAATTCATTGCGAAGTTGCGAGGGATCTCGAAGGATCATCCTGTGGATAACTTTGTGAATAGTTTTTATAGCAAATTACTATCTGATCATATTCTGAAAATACTCCAGAATTTTAATTACTGGTTTCATGAGCTTATCGGTTTTTTTTATGAAATAACGTTGTAATAGAAGCTTAATAGCTATTGTGGATAGTAATATTTAGAAGAAACATTCCAGGGATAAATTATTTATATTTCCAGAAGTAAGCACTTTGGCTGTTATTTTTCCCTGACAATATAACGCCAGCCCGAAGGCTGGCGCTAAGCTCAGGAATAGTTATTTTTTAGTCGCTAAGAAATTGATCACATCAGAATATTGTTTCACGTACATATCCTGTGAGCTGGTATCAAGCCCGTCATTTTTAACCATATATTTGCCGTTCACAAATACAGAAGGAACGCCTTGCAGACCCAAATCAGCAGCTGCTTTTTCCTGCTGAACAACCAGTGATTTCACGACGAAGCTGTTAAGTGCAGCATCATAATCCTCGCCCTTCACGCCAGCCTGAATAAAGACTTTACGGATATCATCAGCATTTTGTACAGACTGTTGTTTTTGTACGGCATCAAACATCAACGGGCTAACTTTATCTTCAACACCCAGAGCAATAGCCACAGCCCACGCCTGTGTTAGTTGTTTACCTAACGGACCAAGGAACTCAACGTGGTATTTAGTGTATTTTACATCTTTTGGCAGGTTCTTACGGATGCTGTCAGACACATGCCAGACTTGTTCAAACTGATAGCAGTGCGGGCAATAAAATGAGAAGAACTCAAGTACCTGTGGCTCATTAGCTACGGTTTTATCTAGAGTAACGTATTGCGCGCCATCAGAAAATTGCGCAGCAGATACACTGAAGGCCATAACCATACCAACCAGTGCCAGGAATATCTTTTTCATAGAAAGCCTATCTCCATTTAATTAAATTTTGAACGTTAATCGTGACTCAATACATTGGCATCAGCCGTAAAGGAGGTGCCTGCAATTTCTTAATTTGCTCAATAAAAGCCGCTATCTGACCTCGCCAAAAATCTTCGTCCTGCATCCAGGGGAAGCTCTTAGGAAATGCAGGATCATCCCAACGACGGGCAACCCAGGCCAGATAATAAACCATGCGCATAGCACGTAGCGGTTCAATCAAAGACAGTTCACTGGTATCAAGATCAGCGAACTCGCCATAAGCTTCCAGCAAAGTATCTAACTGGAGCCTTTGCTCACTTTCATCGCCATGTAACAACATCCAGAGATCCTGAATTGCCGGGCCATTACGGGCATCATCCATATCCACAAACAGCGGGCCATCTCGCCAGAGAATATTCCCGGGGTGGCAGTCCCCATGCAAGCGCAAAGGCTGCCAGTCGGTATGCCAGAATTCCCGGGTCGTGGTGATCAATTTATCTGTCACAGATAAAAAAGGCTCTCGCAGGCTTTTGGGGATCAGAGGACATTGCGCGAGGACATCACGTGGTCGGGAAAGATATTCATCGAGGCCAACTGTCGGACGAGCAATGAAGAGACTTTCACTGCCAACCTGATGAATACGGCCAAGAAAACGCCCTACCCATTCGAGTTGGTCAAGATTATCAATTTCATACTGTCGACCACCGACGCTCGGAAATACGGTGAACATATAACCCTGGTAGTGATGAAGCGTATTTTCATTAATAGAAAGAGGGGCTATAGCAGGGATTTCAGCATCGGCCATATCACGGCAAAACTGATGCTCTTCCTGGATTTGTTCTTCACTCCAGCGCTCCGGCCGGTAGAACTTCACCACATAACGTTTTCTGTCTTCTCCCAGAAACTGATAGACACGGTTTTCATAGCTGTTTAAGGCAGTGAGGCCGGACTCAGCAATCAGCCCGACACTTTCTAACGCATCAAGGATAAGATCCGGCGACAATGCCTGAAAATTAAAAGCTGAATTGTTCATAACTTCATTCGGGTTAGCCGCGCAGAATAGTGACAATAGGAAATAGTATCATCTATTTTTCACGGTTCGCATGAAGTTCACATAAGTTTACATCAATCCTTAATCACACCACGGGCACGTAAAATGGCAGTTTTGAAGTCATCCTCATAGTCTTTCTTCAGGCCAGGGATTTCCGTTGTGCTGTCAGTTCCGCGCATTTTCAGATGATAAATTAGTGTGTCATCACTGAGTTCGCCTAATGGGCCCTGATAACCACATTCTGTCGCCAGCTTCTGGATAAACTCCACCAGATTAAGATCGGAATCTTCCTTCCAGGCAGGATGAAGCAGCTCAATCAACTCATTTACGCGATGTTCTTTCATGATGTTCCTTTTCAGCTCAGTTACAAACCCTAAAAATAACAGGGTTATTTCTTGAGGGAAAGCACAAGCTGACGGGGGATCCAGTTAAAACCTGCCTGGCCTCATGGTAAGACGTTACAATAAACGGAATATAGATGTTTTGTGAGTGGACATTATGGGTAAGTATGAAATTACCGGCGTTATTTTAGCCGGCGGACGTTCGAGCAGAATGGGACAAGATAAAGGGCTTATTGAAATCCAGGGTAAGCCTTTATTTGAACATATCGCTGAAAGGTTACGCCCGCAGGTCGGTGAGATCCTCATCAGCTGTAACAGGAATATGGAACAGTATGGCCGAAATTTGCGGACAGTCCCTGACAAGATACAGGATTTTTCCGGCCCCCTTGCCGGGATGCTTGCAGCACTATCAGTGAGCAAAACAGAATGGGCACTGTTCGTTCCCTGCGATGTTCCAGACTTCCCGGCAAATCTCACTGAAGCTTTTTTAGCAAACACAGCAGGGCAACAGGCTGTATATGCCCGCGACCCAGAGCGTGAACATCCGACACTTTGCCTGTTAAACCGGAGTCTGATCCCGGCACTGACGGCATATCTTGATAATGGCGACAGGAAGCTCATGATTTTTCTTGATAATATTGGGGCAAAATCAGTATTGTTCGGTGACGCCAACGCCTTTTCCAATCTCAATACGCCTGAAGACGTAGCTCTCTGGAAAACCCGTCACCAGGATCTCTCAAGATGAGAAACACACAAATTCCATTGCTTGGAATCGTCGCTTACAGCGGGACAGGGAAAACTACATTGCTGAAGCAACTCATTCCTTACCTGCGTCAGCAGGGCATAAGAACCGGCCTGATAAAACATACCCATCATGAAGTAGATGTTGATACCCCAGGAAAAGACAGCTTTGAGTTACGGAAAGCTGGTGCAGACCAGACGATGGTTGCCAGTAATAGCCGGTGGGCGTTGATGACTGAAACGCCGGGGCAGGATCAGCTCAATCTTGAATATCTGGCAACGCGTTTTGACTACCATAAACTGGATATGATTCTCGTTGAGGGCTTTAAGCATGAAGAGATCGATAAAATCGTCCTGCACAGGGAAGGAACAGGGAAAGCACTGGAGCAGTTAATTGATAAGCATGTTGTTGCGGTAGCCTGCGATTGTTTTTCAGAGAATATTTCAAAGGCAATTAGCGTCTTGAATATAAATGAGATAGAAGAGATTGGAAAGTTTGTCATCAGATGGCTGGAAAATCAGCAAAAACAGTAGGCACTACTCCTCTTTTATTACTCAAATTCCCCATAGCGAAAAACCCCGCACTTTCGTACGGGGCTTTTCGCTTTATTTGATGCCTGGCAGTTCCCTACTCTCGCATGGGGAGACCCCACACTACCATCGGCGCTACGGCGTTTCACTTCTGAGTTCGGCATGGGGTCAGGTGGGACCACCGCGCTAGTGCCGCCAGGCAAA
>NZ_JAFMOT010000137.1:0-12285 GCF_019049695.1 Rahnella perminowiae | reverse complement strand
GTCTTGGGGGGCGGCGGCGATAAGCCGCCCCCCAAGTCGGTGTGGGCCGACGCCCACGACCTTGAATTTGAATTTGAATTTGAAATTAAAAACTAAACGGGATCGAAAGGCCCCCCTTTCAACTCCCCCACTTTCTGCCTGATCAACTGTCTGAGCCTGATCGCCGCCTGCGATGCTGGCTGGTCCCGCCTGCTCAGCAAAATCACTTCAAACGGCAGCGGTTCCACAACCTCAACAATCTTCAACTGACCGATATACCGCCGGGCGGTAAACGTATCAACCACACCGACACCGCCGCCCGCCAGCACCATGTCGGCGATCACCGAGTAGGTTTTGATATACAACGCAGAGTGTGACATCAGGCCGTTCTCGCGCAGGACGCGGTTGAGCACCTGTCCCAGCGGATCCTGTTGCTGTAACATCAGCAGATCGTTCGCGCATAACCATGCCAGTGATACCGGCCCTTCGACCGGAGAATCCTTAGGCAACAGCGCGACCATATTGGCCTGATAAATAGACTCGGCAATCAGCTCCTGCGTAGCCTGCTCGCCAAACGCCAGTGCAAAATCCATTTTATATTGCAGCAGATCCTGACTCAGCGTATTGAAATGGCCGGTCACCAGTTCAACACTGCCGCCGGGGGTCTGACGACGAAAATCCACTAACACCGGTGCCATCACGCTGTGGCCAAGCGCATGCGCCGAACCGATGCGCACATGCTGGCCTTCACCCTGACGCAACTGTTCCGCCAGCTCACCAATGGCCTGAATATGGCTGAATAACGCTTCGACTTCCGGCATTAGCCGCCGCCCTTCCGGCGTCACAATCAGCCCCTGCGGTGTGCGGTCAAACAGCGCGAACCCCAGTTGCTGTTCCGCGTGATTCAGCACGCGGCTGACATTCGGTTGCGAGACATTCAGCAGGCGTGCCGCCCCGCTGACACTGCCCGCCTGTAACACGGCCTGAAACACTTCAATGTGGCGTAAGCGCATTGCTGCCCTATTTCTGGGTGGTCGCTAAGTATGAGAAAGCACTTAACAGGCTGATAATATTTGCCACCGTCGGGCTGTGATAACCGACAGTAACGGCATCGAGACGCTCGACGCCGGGGATCAGGCCGAACAAATCTGCCAGAACCGGTTTCGCGGCCATCAGTTCGAGATGATACGGGGCACTGAATCTGGCGGCGGTAAGCGGTGCCGGTTTGCTGACGGCGATCGTCGCCTGTTTGCGGATTTTCGCGCAGGCAATCGACGGACTGTCAGATTCCGCAGCATTGGCGGAAATCGCACGTTTGACGCAGACATACTGCGATTCCGGATAATAACGGCGGATCCAGGTTTCAAGATGATCATCGCCGGTCACCAGCCATAAAGGAACGTTCAGTTCCGCACCGGCAGCGGCGTATAAATCGCTTTCGCCCACCACGTTGCCGTTGAGTTTGACGCGGTAAAAGGCACGGCCATTGATAGTATGCGCCAGAACGCCGTTTTCGCCTGCGGCGGTGTGATAACCGACAAACATCAGGCCGTCGTATTGCTGTTGTTGCAGCCCTTCGACCATCGACAATCCGCGTGGCTTGCCCTGTACCAGCCGGGCGCGCGGGTCGATTTTATCGGCGCGCAGGTTTTGCATCATCGCGTGGCTGTCGGCCACCGTCACTTCCATCGCGCCACCGGCAAACGCGCCATCAATGGCGGCGTTAACTTCACCTTCCATCAGCGCACGGGCGGCGTCGTAATCCGCATGTCCCGGGCTGCACTGTTCAGGACGCATGACACCCGCAACACCTTCAATATCCGCAGAGATAAACACTTTCATCATTCATTCCCTATGTGGTTTGGTTACCAGGCGGTGGTTAAACCCACAGCAAGGCTAGTTCACCAGGTTATCTAATACGTCACTTAACCCCAGCCGGTAATGTCCGTCAAATCCGCAGACGGTTTCCGCACTCAGTAAGGCATCAATAATAGCGTGTTCTGTGGCGTCTGCCGCCAGCGCCAGTAAAGTCTCCAGTTTCGCATCAGGCAGCGTGACACCGTCACGTTGCGTCGAGAATGCCAGCGCAATATCCCCTGAACCATGCCCCCAGTAACTGCCAAGACGTCCCAGTCCGGCACCGGCGCGTTTGGCGATGCGGCTAAGCTGGCGACTGTCGAGATAGCGGTCGCAGGCCATCACAATGATCACCGAACCGGCATCTGCCTGCGGCGCCAGTTGCGGCTGGATTTGTGCGATGGCTTCTCCGGCGCGTATGCCGTCAAGCGTCAGTTCCGAGAGTTTGCCAAAATTCGCCAGCACCAGAACGCCCAATGTAGCGTTGAGTGCTTCACACCGGCGCGAGGCCGTGCCGATACCGCCTTTTAAGCCGAAACAGCTCATGCCCCGTCCGGCCCCTACGCTGCCACGGGCGAAGGTATTTGCCGCGGTGTCCAGTGCGGCCAGCGCGTCGTCTTCACTGACCGCCATCGCCTGGATATCATTAAGATAGAAATCGTTGCATTCCAGGATAACCGGATTGATGGTGGCATCCGGACGCCCCATTTGCGGAAATTGCTGACAGCTGCGCTTTATCAGCGCGTTAAACAACGTGCCCGTGGCAAACGTATTACTGAGCAAAACCGGCGTTTGCAGCTCACCCAGTTCCATCACCTGAATCAGCCCCATCGGTTTACCGAAACCGTTTAATATCGCCACACCGCAAGGCAGGGGTTTTTCATACAAATTATCGCCAGGCGGCACAATGGCCGTGACGCCGGTCTGCACATCGCCAGCCGCTAAGGTGCTGTGACCGATACTCACACCGGCGACGTCGGTTATGGCATTGGTCGCGCCGCACGGAAATCGCGGGCGGAAAATCTGGCGTGTGGTGCGCCAGCGTTGCAGTAAGGCAGACAGCGCCTGCTGCTGAAATTCGTCTTCACATTCTTGCAGATGCATCAGTTTCCCGTATCAGATATTCATTTCACGATGACTTTTTCAGTTTAGGATCCAGCGTGTCACGCAGCGCATCACCGAGCAGATTGAATGCCAGGACGGTGAGGAATATTGCCAGTCCGGGGAACACGCTGACGTTCCATTTGCCTGCCATCATCATATTACGGCTCATCGCCAGAATATTACCCCACTCCGGCACATCCGGTTCCGGCCCCAGACCGATAAAACTCAGGCTGGCTGCGGTCAGAATACTGGTGCCGATACGCATGGTGAAATAGACGATAACGTTTGAGAGCGTGCCCGGCAGAATATGGCGTAAAATTACCACTCTGTCCGGTGCACCGATGCAGCGAACCGCTTCGACATAGGCACTGTGTTTAATCGATAACGTGGCCGCACGTACGATGCGGGCAAATACCGGCACACTGAAAACGGCGACCGCGATAATCACATTATTCAGCCCCGGCCCCAGAATAGCCACCACGGCAATCGCCAGCAACATACCGGGGAAGGCAAACAGCACGTCGGAGCCGCGCATGATCAGCATATCCAGCCAGCGGCCGTAATATCCGGCCAGCAGCCCGAGTAGCACACCGGCAGCCATGCCGAGCGTGACTGAAAAAATACCCACATAAAGGGAGATACGCGCGCCATAAATGATACGGCTGAGGACATCGCGACCTAAATAGTCCGTGCCGAACCAGTGTTGCGGCGTCGGACCGGCGCCGAGCGCCATCCAGTCCGGTGTCATCGGGTCAAAAGGCGCCAGCCAGGGTGCGAACACCGCGACAAATACCAGCAGCAGGATGAATCCCCCCGATATCAGCGCCATCGGATGACGGATAAAGGTATGGAAAAAGTCGTACCACGGTGAACGGATGTTATCGTGCTGCGAGGCCGGCGCAGCCGGTCGGATTTCTCCCGCAGAAGAGACAGGATCGGTCATAATCAGCTCCTAACGCAGACGGATAGCCGGATTGACCACCGCATACAGCATGTCAACCAGCAGGTTTATCACAATAAATTCAAAGACAAACAGCATGACCAGTGCCTGAATCACCGGCTGATCCTGCGTTTTGATGGACTCGATCAGTAACCAGCCCAGCCCCGGCCAGCTGAAGACACTTTCGACGATAATCGAGCCGCCGAGCAGGAAACCAAATTGCAGACCCAGCATGGTGATAATCGGGATCAGTGCATTGCGCATGATGTGTTTCCATGTCACCAGACGCGCGCGTAAACCTTTGGCATTCGCGGTGCGCACATAATCTTCCTGCGCCACATCAAGAAACGCCGAGCGGGTGAAACGTGCCATGACCGCCGCCACCGACGAACCCAGCGTGATTGCCGGTAAAATGATATCGGCTGGCTGGTTAAATCCGCTGACGGCGAATACCCCGAACGGCATGGCAACAAACTGGATCAGTAACAATCCGAGCCAGAACGGCGGCATGGAAATGCCGCCGACCGCCATGCTCATCAGTGTCCAGTCCTGCCATTTTCCGCGTTTCAGTGCGCAGACAACACCAATCACCAGCCCCAGCACCACCGACCACGCGAAGCCCGCCAGCGCCAGCAGCAGCGTTGGCATAAAGCCGCCTTCAATCACACTTAATACCGGCTGACGTGTGCGGTAAGTCATGCCCAGATCACCATGAACCATGCCGTCCAGCCAGTGCCAGTACTGTGCAGGCAGCGGATCGTTCAGACCCAGCAACTGACGTGCTGACTCAACCGCTTCAACCGGTGCATCCTGACCGGCATAAATACGCGCAGGATCGCCCGGCAGCAGTTTGATAAATCCGAAAACCAGTAATGACACCACCAGTAAGACGGGGATCATTTCCAGTATCCGGCGGATAAAGTAGGTCAGCATAAAAATGATTCCCTGAATTCAGTAAACTTCCTCCCCTGCGAAGGGGAGGTTGGGGTGGGGTATTAATGGCAACTCTGAATCTGAAGTTGCCTGCTAAACCCCCTCCCAGCCTCCCCCTTCGCAGGGGGAGGAGCAAAAAAAATTATTTAAACTGTGCCTGATTAAAAATCAGCGAGCCGTCGGCCAGCATGTAAACACCGGAGAGATCTTTGCTCTTGCCCACCAGGTTGTCAGGCACGCCGAGATAGGCCACCGGTGCATCCGCCCACAACAATTTCTGCGCATCGGCATAAGCCGCTTTACGTTTTTCGACGTCAGCGGTTTGCAGACCGGCGGTGATCGCCGCATCCACTTGTTTGTTGCTGTAATAAGAGACGTTATAGGCCGACGGGATCCAGGATTCGGTGGCGAACAGCGGACGCAGCGCCCAGTCTGCATCGCCGGTCGAGGCTGACCAGGCGCCGTAATACATTTCCACTTTGGCATCTGCCGGTTTCGGCGTGCTCCACAGGCGTTGGGTCAGCGTTCCGGCATCCATCGGCACCAGTTTCACACGCACGCCAATCAGAGAAAGTTGCTGTTTCAGGAATTGCGCGCTGCGGATTCGGTCGGTTTTGTTCGAGCTCCACATTTCAACATCAAAGCCGTTCCCGTAACCGGCTTCTTTCATCAGCGCTTTCGCTTTGGCGATGTTGTAGCTGTAATCCGGCGTGGTTTGTTTCTGATAGAACTGGACATTTTTCGGCAGCGGCGAAGTAGACGGCGAACCCAGACCGGCAAAACCGACTTTCAGCCACAGATTACGGTCGATAGCGTAGTTAATCGCCTGACGGACACGCACATCCGAGAACTCTTTTTTCTGCGTATTGAAGGCGATGTAATACAGATAGATGCCCGGATCTTCGGCAATATCCAGTTTCGGATCGCTTTTCACGGTATCCACCAGATCGGACGGCAACGGATATACCGCGTCCACACCGCCGGATTTCAGTTTCGCCACCTGAGTGGAGTCTTCCGGCGTCGGATATAACGTGACGGCATCCACTTTCGGCCAGCCTTTCTGCCAGTAATTGTCGTATTTCACCAGTTTGACGTCTTTACCCTGCTGCCATTCCACAAACTTAAACGGGCCGGTTCCCACCGGATGTACGCTCAGATCCTGTTCATTCGGGTATTGTTTTAATGACGCCGGGCTGTGCATCACCGCAGACGGGTGCGCCAGGGTGTTAATCATGGCTCCAAAAGGTTTGTTCAGCGTGATTTTCACCTGATACGGGCTGAGCACTTCAACAGATTTAATCATGCTGAACAAGGAGTTGCGCTTGAGGTGATTGGCAGGATTTGCCAGACGATCAAGGTTAATTTTTACCGCATCCGCATTGAACGGCGTGCCGTCCTGGAACGTCACGTCATGGCGCAGATTAAGGGTGAATTCGGTGGCATCACTGTTGCTGGTGTAATCCGTTGCCAGCACCGGCACAACAGCCATTTTGCTGTCGAACTGGAACAGGCGTTCAAAAATGCCGCTCTGAATGGAATAGCTCAGCGTATCTGTGGTGTCGTGCGGGTCAAAACCGGTGACGTCAGCGTACATGGAAATACGCAGATCTTTGGCCTGAACCGACGCGGCAAAACAAAGCGCCAGTCCGGCGGCAAGCAGGCTTTTGCGCACTAAAGTCGGATGCATGGTGTTCTCCTGTGTGTCCCAAAAAAAAGAAGAGTGAGTTATCCCTGTGCGACCCAGTGATGTTCACTGACGCGGGAATATTGACGTTTTTCTATCTGTACACCCGCCGGATGCACCGGCGATTTCACTTCCTCATCATCAAAATTGCGTAAAGCACGTTGTGTCGGATCCGCCACCGGTACCGAACTGAGCAGGCGCCGGGTATAAGGATGTTGAGGATTACTAAACACTGCGTCACGCGGGCCAATTTCAACAATCTGTCCGCTGTACATCACCGCCACCCGGTTGGCGATCCTTTCCACTACCGCCATGTCATGCGAAATAAACAACCAGGCAACGCCGGTCTCACGCTGAAGATCCATCATCAGATTGACGACCTGCGCCTGAACTGACACATCCAGCGCCGACACGGCCTCGTCGGCAATAATTACCTGTGGTTGTAATGCCATGGCGCGTGCGATCGCGATGCGCTGACGTTGGCCGCCGGAAAATTCATGCGGGTAACGCCGCGCATGGGAAGGTTCAAGCCCGACACTTTTCAGCAACTGACTGACCACGGGTGTGGCATCGGCCAGGGACTTTTTCAGGCCATGCAGTAATAAAGGTTCAGCAATGGAAAACCCGACGGTCAGGCGCGGATTAAGTGACGCGTACGGGTCCTGAAACACCATCTGGATCTGGCGGCGCACCGCCTGAAACGGGGTGTCACGCATCAGGGTAATTTCTTTGCCTTCAAGATGAATGCTTTCAGATTCGCTGCCGACCAGCCGTAAAATTGCGCGACCGGTGGTGGATTTGCCGCACCCGCTCTCGCCCACCAGTGCCAGCGTTTCGCCCGGCCAGAGGGAGAAGTCGATTTGTTCTACTGCGTGCACTTCCTGGGTCACGCGTGACAATACGCCGGAACGGATCGGGTAGCAGACACGCAGTCCGCGTACATCCAGCAAAGGGGGGACCGAGTAATTTGCTGTTTTTTGATCCCCGTCATCGGCTGGAATGTGAGAGAGATCACCTGCAACCGATTGCTTTTCTGGCGAAATAGCTGGACCCGTTTTGTCTCCTGAAAGCGGGAAGCGCCGCGGCCATTTCAACCCCTGCATGTCACCTAATTTCGGTACGGCGGCCAGTAAGGCGCGGGTATAGGGATGTTGCGCGTTGGCGAAAATCTCCGTCACGCTGCCCTGCTCTACCACTTTGCCCTGGTACATCACCACCACGCGATCGGCGATTTCCGCCACCACACCCATATCGTGGGTGATAAACAGAACTGACATGTCAGTGCCCTGTTGCAGATCGCGCAAAATTTGCAGGATACGCGCCTGCACCGTGACATCCAGCGCCGTCGTAGGTTCATCGGCAATCAGCAGCGCCGGGTCACAGGCCAGCGCCTGCGCAATCATCACACGCTGACGCATACCGCCGGAAAGTTCATGCGGATAACATTTAAGGATACGTTCAACGTCAGGAATGCGAACCTGTTTGAGCAACTCGCGGGCTTTGTTCAGCGCCGTGGTTTTATTCGCCAGGCCGTGATCCAGCAGCCCTTCGGTGAGCTGATCGCCCACGCGCAGCACAGGATTAAGCGAGGTCATCGGCTCCTGAAAAATCATCGACATTTCCTGCCCGCGCAGTTTACGGCGCGAGGATGCCGGCATTGACGTCAGCGTATGGCACACACCGTTGCGGCCCAAAAACGCAATACTTCCCGCATCGACATGTGCAGAATCCGGCAGCAACCCCATCACGCTCAGTGAAGTGACGGACTTGCCGGATCCGCTTTCGCCGACCACGGCCACCACTTCACCTTTATTAACTGAGAAGGAAACGCCTTTCAGCGCCTGCGTTTTGCCTTGCCGGCCGGAGAATGTCACCGACAAATCGTTAATCTGCAAAATGGGCACTGTCATCAATAAACGCCTCCTTTATAGGCCGAACTGTTAAAGCCAGACTTCACCGTTTTCATAGCGCAATGCCGGTTCGGCGTCCTGCGCCAGCCAGATCGGGCCATCAAGATCGACCCGTTCCGCCTGCACCGCCACCGGCAGCGCCGCCTCCATCGCCAGGGATGAACCGAGCATACAACCAACCATAATGCGCAAACCGAACTGCCGCGCCACCTCGGTCATGGCCAGGGCTTCCGTCAGGCCACCGCATTTATCGAGCTTGATATTGATCATCTCGTAACGGTCACGCAGCCCTTCGATATCCCCGCGTTCATGACAGCTTTCGTCGGCGCAGACAGGAACAGGATGCAAACAACGCACCAGATCGTTGTCATTACCGGCAGGCAGCGGTTGTTCGATCATCGCCACGTTCAATTCGTACAGCGCCTGAAACAGGCTGCCGAGATCCAGACCCGACCAGGCTTCGTTAGCGTCCACCACCAGCGTAGCCTGTGGTGCAGCGGCACGGATGGCCGCCACTTTCTCGATAATCTGCTCGCGGTCGAGTTTGATTTTCAGCAGTTGCGCGCCACCGGCGACGGCCACAGCGGCGGCATTTGCCATGTTTTCCAGCAGATCCAGACTCAGGGTTTCGGCGGTAATCACCGAAACAGGCTTAGGCATATCAAGCAGTTGCCACAGGTCTTTGCCCTGTTTTGCCGCATCGAGACGCCACATTGCACAATCGAGGGCATTGCGCGCCGAACCAGCCGGTAACGCCTGTTGCAGCGCTTCGCGACTCAGCCCCTGTTCAACTTGCGGGCGGATAAGCTCCAGTTGCCCGCACACACTTTGCGGGGATTCCTGATAATGCGCGGTCGGTGTACATTCCCCGACTGCGGTAAATTCACCCTCGGTCAGAGAAACGCGCACCACCGTGACAGCGGTACGCGTGCCACGGGAAATCGCAAAGGGTTTTGCCAGCGGCAGTTCAACGGCCTGGAAAGTCATCTGAATCATTACGCGTTTTCCTTGATCCATTGCGCGATGTTTTTGATCCCGAAACGCACCGGATCGGTAGCCGGTACGCCGAACTCTTCGCTGATTTCCGCCAGCGCAATTTTGGCTTCTTCTTCGCTGACAGAGGACGTGTTAAGCGAGAAACCGGCGAGTCTGACATCTGGGCTGGTGAGGCTGGCAGCCGCCAGATTGGTATCGAGGCACTGGCGCAGTGTCGGCATAAACTGATGCGGGAGATGGCGCATATGCGGGCGACCCAGTTCATGGCACATCACCAGTAAATGCGCCTGCGCGCCATGGATCAGGCCCATGCTGACACCGGCAAAAGACGGGTGATACAGCGAACCCTGCCCTTCAATGATGTCCCAGTGGTCATCATCATTAGCCGGGGAAAGCGCTTCGACAGCACCGGAAATAAAGTCAGCAATCACGGCATCAATCGCGATACCGGCACCCGCCACCAGCACGCCGGTCTGGCCCGTCGCGCGAAAATCAGCCTTTAAATCCAGCTCGCGCATGGCAGCCTCCAGCGCCAGCGAGGTGTACATCTTGCCGACCGAGCAGTCAGTGCCGACCGTCAGAATACGTTTACCGCTGCGTTTTTTACCGGTGCCGGTATCCAGCGCCGGTTGCATGTGGCGCACATCGAACAGTTGCACATTATTTTCTGCGGCCAGCGCGACCAGCTCAGGAATGTCATTCAGCCCCTGATGCAGGCCATTCGCCACATTCAAACCGGCAGTGATCGCCGCTTTGATGGAATCAATCCAGTGCGCAGGCAGTTTGCCGCCGGAGTTTGCGGTACCCAGCACCATAGTTTTCGCACCCTGCGCTTTTGCCGTGGCGATATCCAGATCCGGCAAGCCTAATGACACGGAATCTGTCGCCAGACGGATTTGCCCGATGCAGGCTTCCGGGCGCCAGACCTGAATACCGCGCGCGGTTTTTGCCGCCAGCGGATCCATCACATCACCAAGGAATAAAAGATACGGCTTTGGAATTTGCTGCATGTCAGTTTCTCCGGGAACATTTTTTTAATGAGGATTAAATCGGACTGCAGAGAATATTCCACGGGAGAAACCGGCTGACGAATACTTGTTTAGCGTTAGGGTATAACGTGAGGCTATAGCTTTAGCTATATGAATTTATTGTGGTTATTTAAGATGGGAGAGATGACGTAAAGACGGGGAATGACAAGCATAAAAAAAGGCAGAGCCAATGAACTCTGCCTTTGCGATTACCTTTTTCAGACACAGAATGGGGTAATAATGTAATCCACTAACTTAGAAGCGGTAAGTCAGTGCAACAGCCACGATGTCGTCAGAGCTTACGCCCAGTTTATTGTTGTCATCGATCTGATTGATCATGTAGTCAACATAGGTATACATGTTTTTGTTGAAGTAGTAAGTCGCACCGATTTCGAAGTATTTGACCAGGTCAGCATCGCCAACGCCTTCAACATCTTTCGCTTTAGACTGCACGTAACCGATTGACGGACGCAGACCATTTTCGAACTGGTACTGTGCAACTAACTCATAACCCTGAGTTTTGTTAGCGTAACCACCCTTGATCGGTGCCTGATTGCGGGTTTCGTTATACATTGCAGAGAGATAAATCTGGTTTGCGTCATATTTCAGCGCAGTTGCCCATGCAGAAGCTTTATCACCCGCACCGATTGCGGAGCTGGTTTGTGCATTAGTACGGTCAGAAGAAGAACCCGCAATAACTGCACCGATACCAGAACCTGCGATATCTTCATAATCGATGGATGCACCGTAACCGTCGCCGTTGCCTTTAGACGCTGAACGACCGTCGTTTTCGTTTTTACCCTGATATTGCAGTGCAATGTTCAGGCCGGTAACCAGACCGAAGAAGTCCTGGTTACGGTAAGTGGCCAGGCCATTTGAACGACCTACCATGAAGTTGTCATTGTTAGCCGTATCACCACCAAACTCAGGCAACATATCGGTGAAGCCCAGTGCGTCGTAAACCACACCGTAGTTACGGCCGTAATCAATAGAACCGAAATCTTTAATTTTCAGGCCAGCAAAGCCCAGACGCGTTTTAGTCCCTTCGGTACCGCCGTGGCTGCTCGTAGTCCCATCTGAATTCAGGGTAGTTGAAGTACTTTCAGTATGGTTAGCCTGAATATTGTATTCCCACTGGCCATAACCGGTCAGTGTGTCGTTAATTTGAGTTTCGCCTTTAAAGCCCAGACGCGCATACGTCATGTCGCCATCAGAACTGGTGTCATCGGAGAAATAATGCTTAGCGGTTACACGACCGTAAAGGTCCAGTTTGTTACCGTCTTTATTATAAATCTCTGCTGCATTTGCGGTAGATCCCACTGCAATTAAAGAGACCGCTAAGGCCAACACACTGCGCTTCATCATTATTTAAGTTTCCTTGATTTTTTTATAAAGGAGTTCTCATGCCCGCTTTCTTTTATATGTCTGGAATATCGGGCTGTGAGTATTTGTACATGTTTTTAAATACGTCTGTCTGTAAAACGATTTGAACCTTAACACTGAGCACGAAAAGTTAAAATGGAAAAGTTCGCTTCGGTAAGTCTTTTTTGGGTAAAGAGTTGTAACACAATGTTTCAATAACAACTCACTAACTCCCTGATTATATGCGGTTTTCGCATAACAAATTGCACCAAAATGGTGCCATGCATTTTTATGGTGCAACCGGGTGTAGGTTTTGTAAAGTTGTTGCAAGCCAGATCACCTTTATCAAAAGGTTTTTTTCTGTTAACAATCGTTAATGAATTATGAGGGGAGTTTGATACGTTGCATTTAAATAGTGCATAGCAGGATAATCATTTCATCAGTAAGTTCATTATCACAATAATAGAAAAAGCAGCCATAAGATTTTTGTAC
>NZ_JAFMOT010000138.1:0-14587 GCF_019049695.1 Rahnella perminowiae | reverse complement strand
TTAAGGGCAAAAACAATCTGCTCTTCGGTGAATCGTGACTTTTTCATCGGCACCACCTCCGTTCAGGGGAGTGTTTATCATGCCGGAATTCTGTTTCTGAATGGAGCAGGATTTTGGGTCAGGGTCACTGGTTTAATAATATATCAATCCCCACTACTAAATATTATTAATATAATGTTGATTGTGTTTTTTTAAAACACAGAACTTCGATATAAGACATATTCAAGTCTCTTACTGTAACCATACGAAAAAATTAGGATTTTACCATGAAAAAACAAAGAATAACCAAAAGGCAACACTACGTTCAACGTGCATACTTGTCTGAGTGGACTAATAATTGTACTGATAGTGGTTTATTGTGGGCTTACAGGAAACCTGAAAATAAAACGTTTCAGTCAGGATTGATGGGTGTAGGGCAAGAGAATTATTTTTATGAAATGAAGAGGCTATCAGATGTTGAGTTGATGCATTGCGTCTTATGTGCTAGGTCAAGTATTGATGTTGTAAATAATAACAAACCTTACTTTTACTTGGAAAGGAATCAGGAGATATGGAAATTAGAGGACAAAATTAAAAACAAAACTAATAAGAAAGTAATTGATGAGTTAAATCAAGAAATTAGTGATTTCAAAAAAACAGATAGGTGAGGATATTCAATCTGCATATGAAAGTAAAGGTAGAGTATTTATCAGGAAAATCATCGATGGTGAATGTTCTTTTTATTCTAATGAAAATGATCGAATAGAATTTTTCTTCTACATAGCAATGCAGTACGTTAGAACGAAAAACATTAGGGAAAGTCTTGTAAAGGTATTTAGTAATTTCGACGAATATAGTATTAAAATGGAAAGAAACGTCGATGCAGTTGTCGAACATGCTAAAAAAAATAAAATTGAAATAAACGCAGAGTTAGCAAAAGAGCAGGTAAAAAATCTTTCAGATAATTTGAATCTATATAATACAATGGCATACACTGCAATATCATCAGCAAACGAACTTGCATACGCATTTAGTGTTGCTAACAAGCTTTCACTTACCATATTACATGCGCCTTCTGGACCAAAATTTATAACCGGCGATCAACCTGTAATAAACTTGAAACAGAATGAACGTGATGAGCAGGGTAATGTTCTTGAAGTGGTTCTTTATTATCCTTTAAGTCAAGATATTGCAATTTTACTCAAAAAGGATACAGAGCATAGAGTGTATGAAGAAAATATAACGTTGGAGAAAATAAGAGAACTTAATGGTTTTGTTTTTGATAACTCATTTGAGCAAGTGTATGCTTCTTCTGAAGAAGAACTATTATCTTTAATGTAATTTATTGAGAGTTAAGTTAAAACTATTAATCCCATTTTATCTCTTTGTAATTTTTTTGAGAAAAAATGGGATGTTTTCTTAATTCCAACACTCAGATTCTGATTGGTAAGTATTAAAAATAAATACGAAAAATGGCCATTAATGTTGGAAATAACATTTTTCCATTTACATCATGCACATTTATAAGAATTCATGTTGGGAACTGATTCAATAACGATTTGGTTTACCAAGTTCAAAAGCAACATAGAACGTGATTCGCCATCTACTTCCTGAAAGATGGCTTCCAACCCTTCAAAAACCCCGTCGGTAAGCACCACTTTATCACCACTCCGTATCCCAAAACCTTCACTACTCTGGTGTCTTGGGACTCGTTCAACTAACGCATCCATGAAGCTGTCCGCAAGAGTTGCTAACTTAGTACCGAAGCGAACAAAGTGACTGACCCCCTTGTTGCTGCAAGAGTGGTCGTGTGAATGACCTCTGGGTAAAATTTCACAAACATATAGTTCGGGAAGAGTTGTTCGACGCCGTGTTTGATCTTCCCCTTAACCAAGAGCTGGCCTTCTATAACCGGATTGAAGCAATGGACCTTCTGATTTGTTAAATGTGCCTGCGCTCTACTGGACTGACCACTTTTACAATAAAGCAAATACCATTCTGCGCTCATAGTAACCTCATAAAATTAATTACTGTATATAATAACATTTTTAAATGTATACTCTAATGACATGAAAAGGAACAAAAAAATAGCGCGAACATTTAAGTAGTGCACTATTTAATCGTTTCAGTGTAGCGTAATAAATAAGGGTATACAAAGTTGTCTTACTTACCTAGACCATGGATAGAAACTCAATAAATTCAATGTTATTCATTACCGCATGAAAATGAAAAATTCAGTTCGTCTTTGATTAGAATACCTTGATCGCTAAATAACGGGATTGAGGGTTTGATTAACCTTGCCCTGGTGACAGCACCAGCATCTACAGCATAGAGTTCGAAACCCATTTTTTTGTAAAAAGTAATGGCTCCCACATTCTCATTTGTCGTCGTGAGTTTTATTTGAAACTTACCATTAGCCTTGGCATAGCGTATGACTTCGCCGATCAGCACGCTGCCAATCCCTTTCCCAGGTGTTAATGCATTTAGCGCAATAATTTCAATATATTTTTCATTTTCTTTAAAAATGCAAAACCCGTAAACCTCATCATCTTTGCTACACACAAATACAGGAAGCGAGGTAAGAATAAACTCTTCGCCGTGCACAACCATTGAATCACCGCCGCAGTGCTCCAAGATGAGAGATGTTAAAGTTGAACATGAAATTTTTTTAATAAGACGGGACTTTAACATGATACTTTCAGTTCCTTAATGTTTTAATCCTAAATAATTTCGGCTGGAAACTAATAAAAAACGTTAAAATTCAGTTGCATATATAATTCTAAAAAAACTGATAAAATTTACTTGCAGGAAAACATTATCCTTGCTAAATATTAATCACCTGTTAACAACTTGTTGTGAAGCAGGGCGATTATATCAATTCACTTTCAAAAGGAATAGAGCAATGAAAAAGACTTATGCTAAACCACGCTTGGTTCAAATCCGTCGCTCAGTATCTGCTGGCGGTCATTGATTTAAGAGTAAATAAAATGGGTGTCTCTGGACGCCCCTTTTATCGTCTGGTTTATCCTCATCGTTTAATAAAAGGATTTTGTAATGAAAGAGATATTTTTTGTTATTTCAGGCGGGGTTAAGTGGAAAGAAGTGAATGAATCTATCATTATTGAGCCAGATTACGCGCTGAACGCCACGGCGGCGTTCGTTTTCAAGAAAATAACCGACGGGCTCAGTAATGTGCAGATCGTTGACGCTTTATCGCAGGAATATGATGCCGACATTTCCGATATAACATCTGATGTTGAAAGTCTGATCCAGGAGATGCAGGAAGAGGAAATTATTGAAGATGTGACCTTGAGGAACTGAACATGCTCAGTCAAAAGGCCTGCATAAAATACAACGATTTTGTACAGAAATATCAGCGTCATATCTACCCTATGCTAGCGGCAAGAATGCAGCGACTGTGCGCCGAACGTGACGTCACAAGAGCTCTTGATTTGGGTATCGGTCCCGGCGATCTGACCGTTTTTTTCGCGAAACAGAATGTCTGTCAGATTGATGGCTTAGACATTAACCCCAGCATGCTCGAACTTGCCAACAATAAAATTGCCTCTCTGGATTTGTCCAAGCGCGTAAAGCTGGTTCAGGGCGATGTACATTCACTGCCTTATCCTGATGCGTGCTTTGACCTGATTTTTTCCTACTCCTGCTTTCATCACTGGCAAGATCCGATCCAGGCTCTGCAAGAGTGCGAGTGCGTACTGAAGGACGGCGGGGTGCTTTACTTAGTCGATACCTACCCGGATGTAAAAGCATTACTTCCCCAGTTTGAGCAACAGCTGGATGAATACTCTTACCGGGAAATTGTAAAAAAAGCGGTAGAAGAGAGTATTGGGATCTCGGCTATTGAGCAGTTCCTGGCGTGTGCCAACATGAATGAGTATGAACTTCAGCCTGTCGACTTTAGTGAAGAAGAGCTAGTGGCTGGCATTGACTATATCAATTACGACCACCAGCTCATCATTGACAGTCCACGACCAACATTGTGGGAGTTAATCTACAGGAAGCCATATGTTAACCAACAGCGAAAAGAACTATTATAGATACAGCTCATGCTGGTATTTTATGGAAACGGCCAATGCCTATTTTCTGCCGTGGCTCATCGTGTTTTTGGGCGCGGGAATGATGGATAAAACGGCAGGTGCGTTTTCTTTATTTTATATTTCCATTGTGATTGGGATCCTTGTCGCGGGATTTATCAGCCATATTATCAGTGCCAGAAAGTTAGCTATTTTTGGCTTTATCCTGCTCTCGGCCGCTGTCATTTCACTTATTTTAAACCGGCCTTCTGCGTTACCTATACTTAACGTGTATGCGTACAGTCTGTTATTTGGTTTTGGTACGGGTTTTATTAAACCCACGCTGGACAGTATTCTCCCTGATATTAATACGGGAAGAATAAAAAATATGACAATAAACACGACCACGTTAAACTATTTCTTTGGCCTGACGGGCACACTATTGTCTTATGTCCTAAGCACTGACAGCACAAAAACCTACCTGAGTATTGCGCTTTTACTCTGTGTGATGGGACTCATTTTTCTTTTTAGGATCCCTGAGAAAGTCAGCTCGGATGCGGTGAAGCCAAAATACAAAAAGGTTATGCTGGAAGCATTAAGAGAAATCGTTTCCAATAAAATGATATTACTGATGAGCATTACTTATTTTATGATTGGCGTGTGTTCGATGGCGATCTTTGTGGCCGGTGTTGCCCTGCATGTCAAGGAGTTAGATAACAGTAACAACTTTTATATCGCAGGCATGCAAATTGCCTGGTCATTAGGCGGGTTAGTGACCGGTTTCTTTGTTTTACGTAAATTGAAAATCACTAACCACAGTAGTCTTTATATCACCGGCTGGTTAATTTGCAGCTGCGGTGTCATTTTCTTCGGCCTCAGTCAGACCCCCTATCTTTGTCTGGCCTCCGGAGTTCTATGGGGCGTAGGGACCAGCATCGGGTTCTCAATGACCCGTCTGATCATCCAATCCAACACGGAAGATAAATATAAAGGGGCTATTTTCTCAAGTTTCATTCTTATCAGCTGCCTCGGTGCCGCCGTCGGTGCAAAATTATTAACCGTCATTTCCGAATCCTATTCCGCGGGTATCGCGGTCGCGACAGACGGGATGATATTTGCTGTGGTTACGCTCTGCCTGTTCCTGATGCTGCGCATGGCAGAAAAACCCAATCTGCAGAGGACGTTCAGATGAATAATGCGGTTAGTGACAATGGATTTATGTTTGGAACAGGCGGACTTCAGGGCTTTATTGAGAGCTGCTGGCCGGATAAGAATTACCACGTGTTGCATGCGCAGTTAGATGATGTGCTCAGTTTTCTCAGCCTTCCCGGATCGTTTTCCGTTGACACGGTCCTGCAGGACTACAAATCTCCGGTCATGTGTTACGGCAAGAAATTACTGGAGAGTACGGAAGGCTTGTCAGACCGCTTAATGGTCAATGCAAACAAGGCCGCGAAACTTTACGCAGAAGGCGCCGCACTGGAGTTCGATTTTGCTGATTTGGCCTATGAAAAATTGTATAAGATTGGGAAAAAACTCAAAAAAAACCTGTTATTACCCAATAATGTCTTTCATAAGGCTATCATTTACGCCGCGCACAAACAGGGAGGACTCGTCCCCCATTTCGATTCCTACGTAAACTTTGTTTTCCAAATTCAGGGGGAGAAAAAATGGTATTTTATGCCCAATGAAAATGCCCTCCGGCCCCTTGAACACCTTGACTTAAAAGACTACCCCCATCTGTCTGCAGAAATGCAGCAGTACTGGCAGGGAGAGCCACCGACGAACTTCTTTGAACAGGCGACGGAAGTCGTCCTCAAACCCGGAAGCGTTTTATTTGTTCCCCGGGGATGGTGGCATGCTACCCGCTCTGACGTGGAGACCCTTGCGGTGAATCTCACGTATTCCGTACCCACGAAGGTGGAGGTGATCCTTGATGCACTTAAAAAAGAAATGGTTAAAGATCCCGCCCTGCGTGAATATATAACCAGTGAGGATGTATATCACCCAGAGCAAATAAATGAGTCGGTTATTCTTGCCACCAAAAATCTAACCGCCGATAGTTACCAAAGCAGTTACGCCGATGTCTTTGATAATTACCAGGCTCTTAACTATGCCATCAGAAAATACATGAGTTATCTGTCATGACAGAAAATATAACGCCTCACGATTTTGACCCGCGCAGCGAAGCCATCATTTCTTATACCGTAATGCTTATTGCGCTTGGCAGAAACTTTTCCATGACGCCCGCAGATCTTTCGCGGTGGGTTTTGGAACAGGCAACAGCAAGAGGGTATGATCTTTTCTTATTTAATGGACAGACACCGACTCTTTCGGAATATGCCAGGCATTTTTCAGAAGGACGGAAGCTTCTTTACAGTGAGGTGGAAATGGTAGAAAACTCGCAGTCCATTTCAGTGATTTCGCGCTTATATATGACAGATAAAAACCATATACCTGATGCTTTTTATCTGTATGACGTCGACATTGACGTCTATTATCGCTATGTATCCGATCTTGCCCATCATCATGCCGCGATATTTGGTATCCGCATGGCTATTGAAAAGCGTGAAGGAAAGGAAATCGCCACTTTCTTTAAAGGATAACAGAATATGTGCGGAATCGTAGGGTATTATTCAAAGCACCCCGCCAGGCATGAGCGGACGTTATGGGAGTCGGCACAGAAACATCAGTTTAGAGGCCCCGATGAAACAACCCATTATCGCCATGAGGGATTCTCCGCCGTTTTCAATCGCCTGGCTATTGTTTCACGACATAACGGGTCGCAACCGTTATCGAATGAAAATGGTACCGTTATTACCTTCGCGAATGCTGAAATATATAACCATCAGGATTTAAGAACCCGGTATTCCGCTTATTTTTATCAAAATGATTCTGACTGCGCGGTGATCCCGACGCTCTACCAATGCTTTGGGGAGCAATTTGTCGGCCAGCTGGAAGGCATGTTTTCCATCGTCATTTATGACAAGCAACGAAATGAAATCTCACTGATCCGCGATCCGTTGGGTATCAAACCCCTGTTCTACAGCGTGGATGAAGAGGGGGATATTTTCTTTTCCTCTGAGGCAAAGGGGGTATTGCCGTTTCTTCCGGACAAGAATATTGATTGTGCTGAAATGCTGAATGACCCGTGGTTGCGCGGCGATGTCGGCTATGACGCCTTAAAATACCGTAACGTCTTCGCACGGGTTAAATCAGTCCCTCCGGGAAGCATGGTGAAATACAATGTGTCCACCGGAAGTATTGAGGTTGTCCGCTACTATTCCGGCACGCCGGAGAACATGCCACCGTTGACTACGCCATCCTGTTTCATTGCCGAATTCTCGAGGGCCTTTGAGGCCAGTTGCCGGCAGCAGCTCTCGCCATCCGGCCGGACAGGCATCTTGCTTAGCGGGGGGATCGACTCCATTGGCGTATTGGCCGCCCTGAAGGATGACAACGTGGTCGCATATACGCTTATCTCGCCCGGCACCGAAGAATCAGGAGACGCCAGCGGAGCCATCGCTGCAGCCGAACAGTTCGGTGTTCCGCTGCATAAGGTTTATGTCGACTCGCAAATGACGGTTCTGCCGGAGGACTGGAAAACGCTGCTGTGGGCGAGTGAAAGCCCCTACTTTGGTGCAGAACAGATTTATAAGGCTTGCATCTACTCATACATCAAAGCACATACGCCGGACGTGCGCGTGGTGCTGTCGGGTAACGGCAGCGATGAGCTTTTTGGGGGATATACCCAATCGTTTGTTTTTGATGAAGAAGATCCCTGGCTGAGCGTCGAAGAGTCGCTGCGGTATCTGAAAGAAAAATACGATCTGGAATCACCCGGATGTGTGAACCTGAAGGCCTGGCAGGAACTGAGTGACTATAAACTCTTTGACTCGGCGTTCGTCTCATCCGAAAGCCTTCTCGGCAACGAAGACTACTGGTCTTTTTATCAAAAACTAAAACGCCGCGACCTTCATGACTATAACTTACATAATGAGGATCGCATCTCTTCCCTATTTTCTCTTGAAAATCGCGTCCCCTTTCTTTCTAACCCCCTGATCAACCTGTCAGAAAGCATTCCTGACGCGTTACGGGCCACTCTGCTGCTGGATAAATCGATTGTGAGACAAGGTCTCCTGCCCACTGTAGGTGAATCCCTTGCCAGCCGAAAAAAAGTGCCGTTCTTTCATGGTGAATCTTCGGGGTTCACCGCCGGTATGCTGTACCGGAGCCTGGCCGGCAACGATTTTGCCCTGGTGCATGAAGCCTGCCGCGCGACCGTCGGGGGGCATCGTTTCCTCGAGCCTGAGGGGATGATTGCGCAGATCCAGTCTTTTTATGAAGACGCAGATCTGATTGGCATGATTAACCTTTCCCGGCTCATCAACGTCGGGTTACTCAGCCAGCTGGCGAGGGAAGGCCCTGAGCTCAACGGGTTTACGTTTGCTTCTGTCTGACGTAACGGGATTAACGGGTTCGGCCCGGATGTTGCAGACCCGACAGGTTGTTATGCCACAGGCCATCCCCAGGGATGGCCTTTCTCATGCCGCAATATCAGAACTGCGGCCGGTCAAGTGGCGGCAACTTGCGGGCCTCCTGCATTTCATCGACTTGTTGCCAGAACCGAGCCTCGTCGGTCATAAAGTACAGGCTGCGCCGTAGCGGCAGCAGCGTTTGATAGTCCAGGCCGGCGGCCTCGAAAACAGCGCATAACTGAGGGATACCCTAAGGTACTGCAGGGCATTCTCAAGGCAGTTCATGCGGTGAATCAGCTCATTACTGTCATTAAGGAAGGAAAAGTGAGTCGCCCACAGTGAGCCTGATTCGATGATGCCCTTAAGGCCATTAAGGTCGGTGTAATGAAAAATTTTCATTTGTCCACTCCCGGAAGGTCAGCTCCGGTTTGTGAAGTCGTTGAAAGAAATGGGAACAACCTAATAGCTACTTCCCTGGCCTCCGCTATGGACTGTTCCCGGGACTGCCATTCAGGATCTGCCTTCAGTATTGTGTCGGCGCGGTCCCGTAACCACTCGTAAATTCCTTCGATACGATCGAGGTTTATCCGGCGAGTCTCGATTTCTCCTTCATATTGAGGGATTTTTCTCAGCAGCGTACCAAGGACACCGCCGGTTTCAAATGGCTCAGCAGGTATGTAGTCCGTATATTCATCAAACTGGTCCAGCGTCAAATCGATGTACTCGCCGTCAAGTATGACGATGACATGACCATGAACAGTCGAATTTTCTGCCTCACGGAAAGTCTCATTCCCGCACATAAACAGAATGACAGGTTCCCCTTTTTCTCCGCAGTCTTTAAGGTATTGCACCAGGCAATTACTGGCCAGGTCACAGCTGCCGGCCGGGAAGTTTTTCAACTCACACCAGCGTTCTCCTTCTCTGCATTCTTCAGGCTGCTCTCGGGCTGCCTTCTCTAGTGCCTGACGAAACGCTCTAATGTGAAACGCGGTTTTTTCTCTCATATCTTCTCCTTCCCGTCATGGCTGGCCAGCGCATGCTGACGGGGCTGCTCGATGTTCGAGTTACTGTTGCCGGCGGCAATCAGGGCGGCGGGGTCTTCAATACGGCGGACGGTGTACGGGGATAGCGTGGTCATGAATAGACTCCGGTCATTCGGGAATGCGGTCATCTTACTTCCGGCGTGAAAAATAGATAATACAAATAATACATACAGGGGCTCACCGGTCAGATCCGGTTTCTGGTATTACCGGATCTCCGCAAAGAGGGTGGCGGCTTTTTGCGCAAAATTCGCATATGTAGGAAATATTTATTTTTAAAACACTATATAAAGTATAGCGGAGGGTTTTCAGTGCGGGCGTAAGACGCCTGAACGCGGCTGGGCGGCGTGAATCACCCGTGCTACACTTCCGAAAACGGCCTGTGGGGAATAACTCGGAACTGTGCAATGGGTGCCGTCACTAATTGCGTTCCGTGAAAATTATCAGGCTATTTTTCAGTATAGTGAGAGTGAGTTAAGTGACTATATTCTTGCTTATTATCTCCCCTTCATTTATCAGACCTGAATACCATCACTGAACGTCACCTTTCTCAATGTTCACCGGCACAATGGCCAAAGGAAGAAAAGCATGTTTGCATCGATCACCGGAAAAGAAGGGTTCGGCTATCAGTTTGAAAAGATCCGCAACGCGGTCGCCGTGTTGAACGAGAGTAACGTGCATGCGGCCACCCAGCTTGGGCTGGATATCCTGGAGCAGAAGTACGTGGAGTTTGGGCAGGAGCTGGACGCGGCCGGCGAGCTCGCGGACTGGGCGTATGACCTGGCCACCTACCGCCACGCCATAGAGGTACTGCGCGGCTATTTTACCGGCAACCCGCGCGGGCTGACCGAGCGCGATGCCCGCATCTATTACCACTACCTGGAAACCGAGCATGAGCAGTTCTGCGCGATCGCGCAGGAGATTGTGGCAGAACAAGGTGGGATGTAGGTCTGCAAGAGAGCGGAGGCGCGATGAGCAGGAAGAACAGTAGAAAAGACGCCCGGCCCGGACTGCTGGCGAGCGGCAGCGACTGGCATAACAACGCCTGCCTCAACTACATGCCAGATCATGGGACAGCGTATACCGAAGGCTACCGGAGGGCGGCGGAGATTCTCATCCGGCACGTTGACGAATCCGGTCGGGATCAGGATTTTTTGGTTTATCCGGTGGTATTTCTTTATCGGCATCATATCGAGTTACTCATCAAGCAAATTATTGCCCTGGCTCTGGGATTGGCTGATGAACCGGAAAAGTACGCCTACAAAAAGGACGACCACAATCTGAACTCTCTTTGGTCCGTTGCACAAAGACTCGTAATGGAAGTCGATGATAGTTACAGGCCGTCTGATTTTCGTCCAGTGAAAGAGGTGGTTAAGGAGCTTCACCTGGCCGATCAGCGCGCCACCGATTTCCGCTATGCCCGCAAGAATGACGGCACACGCAGCCTCGAGGGGGGCCGTTACATTAACACCCGCCTGTTTGGTGAGAAAATGGGGGCAGCTTCCGATTGCCTGGATGGAATAGACAACAGCCTGCGCTGTCTGCTGGAACGTGATGCAGACATGCGCGCTGACATCGAATAACTGCCAGCACGATTGAACGCATTACGCGATATTACTTACCTACCGGTAACTGAGGAATTTACAGACGATGACAGGTATGACGCTTTACGGCCAGCCTTCGCCGACGCAGCTCTCCACCGCCATTGACTATCCGGCCGCGCTGGCCCTGCGCCGCATGGCCCAGGCACATGGCGATATGCCGGAGTATCTGCTTGCGGTAGAAGTGGGGGCCTTGCTGCACTACCTGCCGGATTTGTATCAGCAGACCTGCATCGATACGCTGTGGAACACCGGCGCGCGCATTAACGAAGGGCTGGCCCTGACGCGGGCGGATTTTTCCCTGACCTCACCTTACCCCTACGTGTCGCTGGCCACGCTGAAGCAGCGGCAGGAAAAGGCCGCGCGCGGCCCGGGCGCGCCGTCGAAAAAGACGATCCCCCACCGGCTGGTCCCGCTGTCCGATAACCATTATCTCAACCGGCTCAACAGCATGATCGCCACGCTGCGCATTCCGCTCGAGCGTAAAAACAGGCGCACCGGCCGCATGGAGCCAGCGCGCCTCTGGGAGGTGACCGACCGCACGGTCCGCACCTGGCTGAACGACGCAGTGGCTCGCGCCGCCGGTGACGGCGTCACCTTCTCGGTTCCGGTCACGCCGCACACACTGCGGCACAGCTACGCCATGCACATGTTGTACTCGGCGTGCCGCTGAAGGTACTGCAGGGGCTGATGGGGCACAAAAGCATGAAGTCGACCGAAGTCTATACGCGGATATTTGCGCTGGACGTGGCGGCACGCCACCGGGTGCAGTTCTCAATGCCTGGCGCAGACGCGGTGGCCATGCTTAGACAGACATCTTGATGAAGAAACTTGAACACCGTTTAAATCAGCTAACCGTAAAGCATTGTTTTTCAGTGGAGAAGAAGGATGAAATTTTCTTACCGACACGGTTTTGATCCGGACTATAAAAATGAACCGATACGCGAGGATGCCCCATCTTGGCTGAAATCGATGTTCTTTGCTTCCATTCTCGACAAACTGATTTACGTGGACGGCGACAGCAGGGTTCAAAACACTGAGAACCGCCCACTAGGGATTAAAAACCTGATAGAAAGTCTTTGTGCCCAAAATGGACAGGAAACAGATCAGCAAGATTTGGACTCCTTTTATTGCCACGAGGCACTCAAAGGCATAATTCAATATCTACCGTGGTATCAATTTTATGATGCGGTTGAGATTATCGGCCAACAACTGAAGGAGAGCGATGCAAAACGCCCCTTCTCGTGGGGGCAGAAGGCCTATGAGGAACTAAGTTTTGCTTCTTACCGCCAAAAAGTGAATGACCTGTTTTCTACGCATAAAATTGAATGGAAACTCAGTGAGTCATCCAGCTTAGAGACTCCACTTCCCAGCGATCTTGAGCTTAAGATCAACCAAGCTGACGCTTCCCTTCAGGACCGATTTGAACCAGCCAGAAAACATTACGCTAAGGCTCGTTACTTTGCGTTGGGTTCGCATAAAGATCCGGAGAATTCGATTAAAGAATCTATCAGTGCCGTAGAGAGCGTATGCCGGACGTACTATCCGTCCGCTTCAACGTTGGGGGATGCGCTAAAACAAATGAGAAAGGAGAGTGTGGTCTCACCGCTTCTTATTACGGTCATAGAAAAGTTTTACGCCTATACAAATGCAGAACCCGCTGTTAGACACGGCAGTGATAAGGCGTCTTCAGTACTCGAATATGATGCTGAGCTGGCACTGCATATATCATCGGCATTCATCAGAACCATTATTCAGAGAAAGAAATAGACAGCACTACGTTAATTTTGGAGAGGTATTACCTTCAACATTTAACAGAATTAAAGCAGCGCAATTTTCTGTCTTGTATACCCAAAAAGAATAATAAAATTATAGCTGAATTTAGCTAAAGAAACTACCTAAATGACACTATGTATTGTGATATAACCTTAATGACATTTTAAGGGGCATTTATGTACATTTTTGGATATCTCAGGGCTTCAACAAAAAGTCAGGATGCTAAAAGAGCACAAAAACGGATGAAGGCATTCGCGGAGGACAATGGGCACCGAGTTGCCGCCTGGTATATCGAGAATGAGTCCGGAGCCTCGCTTCAGAGACCCGAACTCATGCGCATGCTGGATGACGCAGATAAAGGTGACGTTATCCTGGTTGAACAGGTCGATAGGTTATCTCGTTTATCAGAGGATGACTGGGGAGCGCTAAAAACAATCATTAACGAGAAGCAGCTGGCTGTCGTGAGCTTAGATTTACCCACCAGCCAAATGGCGTTAACTGATAAGAGCGGAAATGATTTTCAGGGGGCGATGCTCCGGGCTATCAACGGCATGATGTTAGACATGCTGGCCGCGATATCACGTAAAGACTATGAAGACCGCCGCCGACGGCAATGCGAGGGCATTGACAAAGCCAAGGCCGAGGGGAAGTTTCACGGACGCAGGGCTGACGAAGATTTGCATATGGTGATCATGACGCTACGAAAGAGCGGAAAGAGCCTGGCCGACGTCGCCCGCATCAGCGGCGCGTCGCTGAGTACGGTTAACCGGGTCTGCAAGAAACTACGTGAAGAGGCTGAATAGATGCTCATAGGGCAGGTGAGGGCGGTTCCTGGCTACTTTGAAAGAATGACCCCGTTTAGCATGGACGTGCTGAAATGCGTGGCCCTGATCGCCATGCTTATCGATCATATGAATGACATTCTGTTGTCGCCCTCGAGCCTACTGCTCTACGCCGTTGGCCGCATGGCCATGCCGCTGTTTGCGCTTATCTTTGCGTTCAACATGGCGAAACAGCCGGGCCGTGCTCAGGAACTGGCGAAGCGGCAATGGAAGTGGGCGATCATTACCCAGCCCTTCTTTGCCTTTGCCTTTTATGGCCATCAACCCTGGTACGCGTTGAATATCTTATTTGTCTTTTCCGTGTGCAGCCAGCTGATCGCGTGGGTCTATTCCCGGACGAAGTATTCCTGGATAAAAAGCATTCTGCTAATCGCCCTTTTCGCGTGGCCACTCTCATTGGCCAGTTATGGGTTAGCGGGTATTGTCTTTGTGTTGATCTCAGTTCTGATGCTAGCCAGCATAACACCAGGAAGAGTAGCTCTATTACTTTGGGTTATATCACTGATCAGTTTAAATGCTGCTTCATTGATGACAGTGCCGATAATTGAAGTGGTCGTTTTCGCCATTATACCCACGCTGTGTTTACCGCTATTTGTGCTGACTTTAACCGATAGCATTGAAGTAACAGGGAAACGCTTTTTACCGCGACAAACTTTCTACTGGCTGTATTGTGGGCATCTGCTTGTATTGGGAATAATAGCAGTTTTACTCAGATATGGGGTTATATGAAAAACCAAATGTATGGATACATTCTGTAATAAATACTTTTCATGATTAATTCGGCGGTAAAACCCATAAAAAGCATTAAATTCAAGCAGTTAATTTATCAATAAATAT
>NZ_JAFMOT010000139.1:0-16018 GCF_019049695.1 Rahnella perminowiae | reverse complement strand
ATCTTATTTTATGCGGTGAATATTTAATTTGACACCTGAACTGATGCTGCTCCATAAAATTAACACATCGAATAAAAATAAATGCTACATTAACTTATAATTACCGTCTACTTGTTTATATTCCTAGGTATTTTCTTATTCTTAAATTGAGGTGCTTTCGACGGATATCTCTCTATTATTAAAAGTTTTTTTGGGTTTATTTGACAGTCGTCGAGGATTCTAAGCTAAGACAATTCTTGTGGGCAGGATAGCTTTAGTCCTGTTTAAACATACTTTCGCTAATGTAAAAGTGATTGATCATGATTAGCTCATTACACAACGTCATTGGAGTATGTTAAGCGCGGAGGCAGTAGATGGTGAAGGAGCTACTATTCGTATTTCAGAGTAGTTACATTTGCGAACTAGTCGCTATAAAAACATAATTTTTGTTTCCGACGATGGATATCTTAGTTCTGCGCCTATTTTTTCACGAAAAATAATTGTGTCATTGGTTTTTCAGCCTCCTGATCCAAGTGTAAATATTCCACCCAAACGGCCCATTCACTTTTAGAGATCGTCCGACATACTGATTATGCCAGCTGAGAAGATCACTATGCGTAAGATTCGATTCACCGAGCACCAGTTCATCTCCATATTGAAACCAATAGCAGCAGATAGAACCATCAAACATGTGTGCCATGAGGCCGCTATTTCCGAAGCCAGCTATTACAACTGAAAGGAGAAATATGGCGGGATGGAAGCCGCTGATATCAAAAAGATCAAAGATCTTGAAAACGAGAATCGTCGTCTGAAGCAGATTTTTTGCCGATCTGAGTCTGGAATGCCGGGCGCTTAAAGACGTCATCGAAAAAAGCTTAAAACCAATGATAAAGCGTGTGTTCGTTCGCTATCTCACTACGCAATTTACGATGAGCATAACGCCAGGCAAGCAGGACTTTATCGCTGAACCGGACGGTGTTTTGTTATCAACACGATACGCGACGCGATGAAGCAATGCACCAGAGGCTGGCTGAGGCGGCTGAGCGCCAGTTAGGTACGGATTTAAGAAGATTTCATAAGTGCTTCGCAGACAGGATCACGTTTGGAACAACAAGCGTATATACCGAATTTACTGTCTGCTAAATCTGAATTTTCGTCGTAAGTGTAAACAACGCCTGCCGGTGCGCAATCCACCCCCCGCTGGCAACGCAGGAAGAACTCAACCAAAGTTGGTCGATTGATTTTATGCACGGTGAGATGACATGTGGCCGATGTTTTCGCACTTCCAATGTTCTCGATGATTTTAACAGCGAAGCTCTAGCTCTCTAAATTAATCTAAATATCCCAGCGCAATGTGTCGTCCGGGTGCTGGACAGGATAGTGGCAAACCGTGGATATCCGCTTAAATAGGAATGGATAATGGAGCGTAACTGATATCACTGGCTCTGGAGCAATGGGCTTCATCAAGGGCAATTCCCCCATCCACCTGAAAAAGGCTAAAACCATTCATGAGGAGTGCACGAGGGTATCCAAGGGAAGTGCAGTTAAAGCAAGTAAGATATCCCTTTAAAAATAATGCCGATAATCTTAAGTAACAGGCATTAGTCATCAACGGGTTTCTTGAAATGGGCTGTTCGGCCCATTTTTATGCCCTTTATTTTGCACCAAAACAGGCATCAAGCCCTGCCTGAGTATCTTTGCTTGGCAGGCCCTGCATGGGTTTATCTGCGATAAGCGTGACGCCGGTATCGACATACCCGGACACTTTTTTGCCGTGTCTGGCATAGGCTACGGCAGCATCTACACCCATTGCGGCCATCGTTAAAGGATATTGTTGGGCTGTGGCAGCAATCTTTCCTTCCCGCACGTAATTTACGCCCGCACACCCGCCATCAACAGACAGAATAAGGGCATTCTTTTGTTTACCCGCCTCCTGCAATGCTTTGTAGGCTCCGGCTGCAGCCGGTTCGTTGACGGTGTAAACCAGGTTAATGTCCGGATGTGCTTTCAGGCAATTTGCCATGACCTCGTAGCCTTGTTTTTCTGCCCCTTCGCTATAGCCTGAACACACAATTTCGGGTGTGGCCGACAGCTCACTGGTTTCGGCACCTGCCGCAGGTAAACCTAATCCTTTCATAAACCCGTTGTGCCTTCTTGCTCCTACCAGATGTCCTGGCGATAAATCCAGCATGGCTATTTTGAAGGGTTGCCCCGGGAACGTCAGCGGCATAGCCGCCTGAGCATACTGACCAATCAGCTCGCCCGCTTTATAGTTATCGGTGGCGAAGAGGGCATCGACGGCACTGATCGGATCCGTGGGAGAATCGAGAGCGATGACCTGTACGCCTTTCGCCCGCACCTCATCCAGTGCGGGCACAATGGCTTTGGCATCGCTCGGCGTAATAAGCAACGTGGTCGCGCCGGCGGACACCATGGACTGAATCGCGATGATCTGGGAAGGATAATCGCTGTCTTCTTTACCGGCTGCGGTGAGCAGCCTGACCCCGTGTACAGTGGCGCCCAGCATGGCGCCTTCTTTCATTTTCAAAAAGAACGGGTTGGTGTCTGTTTTGGTAATCAGGCCAATCGTGATGTTCTGATTACTGCCGGCAAGGGTGGCCGATGTAAACAGGGTTGCCGCCACGGCAAAAACGCAGGAAATTTTCATCTCAATACCTTAGCGGCTGCCGTTGCAGTGATATTCAGATTTCCCGCACGTGAAATATCAAACGCAGAAATCCCCTTCAGCAGGATATGGGCCTGTTGTTTTAAACTGTCCGCCGCCGCCGCACTTTGTTCGACTAAGGCGGCATTTTGCTGCGTCGCCTCGTCCATGTTGACCACGGCTTTGTTAACCTGATCGATGCCCGTATGCTGTTCGCTTGAGGCAAGGGTGATTTCAGCCATCAGGCTGTTGACGCCTTTGACAGCATTTACCACTTCCATCATGGTGGTGCCCGCTTCATCGACCAGCTTAGAGCCGACGTTGATCCGCTCCACAGACTCACTGATCAGGTTTTTGATTTCTTTAGCGGCATTGGCGCTGCGTTGTGCCAGCGTGCGCACCTCTCCGGCAACGACCGCAAAGCCGCGTCCTTGCTCACCGGCACGGGCTGCTTCAACGGCGGCGTTAAGCGCCAGAATATTGGTCTGGAAAGCAATGCCTTCAATGACCGTGATGATTTGTGTCACTTTGCCTGAGCTTTCTGCAATTTCATGCATGGTACTGACGACGCGTTCAACCACGACGCCGCCGCGCTGCGCCACTTGTGAGGCATTGGTAGCCATCAGATTTCCCTGATGGGCATTGTCGGCATTGTGTTTCACTGTCGCGGTCAGTTCTTCCATGCTTGCCGATGTCTGTTCCAGTGAGGAAGCCTGAGCTTCGGTCCGGCGACTCAGATCCTCATTGCCCAGCGTAATTTCCGTTGAGGCGCTGACAATGCTTTCTGCGGAATTCGCCACCTGGTTGATTAACTGATGCAGTTTTACCTGCATTTCACCAAGTTCTGCCAGCACGCTGTTTTGCGGGGCATTTTTCGCGCCTTTCACTTCACTGAGATCACCCGCCGCAATACGCTGTACGACCTGACCTAAAACAACCGGTTCCTCACCCAGCGCGCGGAACAGTGAACGGATAATAATGCCGCCCAGAATGACCGCCAGACTCAGCGCGACCAGGCTGATAATGATGAAAATGAGGCGGGTTTGTTGATACGCATCCTGTGCGGTATTCAGGCTCTCTGTTGCGCGTGCGTTACTGTATTTCAGATAATCATTGGTTGTATTAAGCAGCAGCGTCAGCTGAGGCCGTAGCTCCCGGTTCATGCGGTCAATCGCTTCGGCCTTCTTCTCGTCAAGGGCGAGATCAACAATGTGTTTCGCCACCGGACGGTAGCCTTCTTCCGCATTGAAAATCGCGGTCACGAATTGCCGATCCTTATCCGTGACGTCAGAGTGTTCTTTGATTGCCGCCTGAAGCTGGGTCAGTGCGGCAGTGGTTTTCTCTTCTGCGGCAGCCACTTGTCTTTTACCTGCTTCGATATCAGCAGGCTCACTGACCAGCACCAGCCCGTAAATATTCAGTGAATTGTCTTTTACGCCGCTGAGAATTAAATTCACTGAAGCCTCACGGGCGGAAACCTGCTGCACGTGGGTTTTGAATCGGTTGTTGGCCTGGCTTAACGCATTCATCGAGAGCAGGACTACTGCAAGAACAATGACGACTAAAACGCCAAACCCCAACGTAAGCTGGGTGCGTACAGTAGTATGTTTAAAAGACATAGAGGTAACTCCCTGAAATTGCAATTAAAAAAGTGCGCAGGCACCTTAAGTTTATGACAACACTTCAATCAGTCTGATACGTAAAACGTTGTTATTGGCGTAGCCTGTCAGGGAGCACAGGAGAGAAATCTGTCGGAAAAAATGAAGCTGCTCATGTAAACCGAATGAGATTTATTGATTAAGTTAACGGCACATTGACGGGGAAACTTGATAGCAGGGGACATGCAGCCGGTTTGTTTGGCGGAAAAGTGTGATGTCTGTCGGGTTTTTCTGGCGGCGATTTTTTCACGCGCTGTTACGCATGTCTGTTGAGCCAAAGACGCTGGCGCAGAACAGGCCGTGTGGTCGTCGCGCCGGATGAATCATTCGAAAAAGCATTCCGGTTTTATAATCTCAGGCAATGATTGAAGTTTCATATTTTGAAACACTCTGCTCCTGATAACCCGTCAACTAAGCTTGTGCTATAGAATATAGCTGATGCTATATTTGTTATTGCCGGATAAAAATCACACAAAAATAACAAGCAAGAACAGGGTGGGGGCAGTATGCGTGGAACAGGCCAAACTTCTTCTTTAACCGACAGAACCAACGCGGCGATTGTTAATGCCATGTCTGGCCGCAAACGCAGCCTGATGACACCGCTGCTGTTTGCCGGTCCTGCGGTGATCGCCTCGATTGCCTATATGGACCCGGGTAATTTTGCAACCAATATTCAGGCTGGCTCCCGCTATGGCTACATGCTGCTGTGGGTGGTGGTGATGGCCAATATGATTGCTATGCTGTTTCAGGCGCTCTCCGCCAGGCTTGGGATCGTTACCCATAAAAACCTGGCGGAAATGTGTCGTGACCAGTTCCCGAAACCCGTGGTCTGGGGCATGTGGGGGAGCAGTGAAATTGCCGCAATGGCGACCGATCTGGCCGAATTTCTCGGGGGTGCTCTGGGACTTTCATTACTGTTCCATATGCCGTTACTGGCCGGAATGGGCATCACGGCGCTGGTGACCTACGGTCTTTTGATGGTGGAAAAACGGGGTTTCCGCCCCGTTGAGCTGATGATTGGCGGGTTAGTGGCGGTGATTGCGCTGTGTTATCTGATCGAAATGTTTATCGCCCCGGTTGACTGGGCCGCAGCCGGTCTGGGCATGGTAACGCCGCAACTGCCTGATGTGCAGGCGCTGACCATTGCCGTAGGGATCATCGGAGCCACCGTGATGCCACATGCGATTTTCCTGCACTCAGGTCTGACTCAGCACCGTACCCAAGCCAGAAATCCGGCAGAGTGCCGTAAACTGCTGCGTTTTTCCAATATTGAAGTGGTGATCGCGCTGACTCTGGCGGGACTGGTGAACATCGCGATGGTGATTATGGCGGCGAGTGCCTTCCACTCAGGGCACAGTGAGGTGGCGGAAATCGAAACGGCTTATCACACCCTGACCCCGCTGTTAGGCATCGGGGCGGCAGGTTTCTTCCTGCTGTCATTGATCGCTTCCGGTATTTCCAGCTCAGTGGTCGGCACGATGGCAGGTCAGATGATCATGCAGGGCTTTGTCGGCTTTCGCATTCCTGTCTGGTTGCGCCGGCTGGTTACCATGATCCCCGCATTTATCGTGGTGGCGATGGGCGTTAATGCCACCGACGCGCTGGTATACAGCCAGGTGGTGCTCAGTCTGGCACTGCCTGCACCGATGATTGCATTGGTGATATTCACCGGCCGTCGCGACATCATGGGTGAATTTGTGAACAGCCGCCGGACTGCCGTGCTTTCCATCATCGGCACGGTGGTGATTGTGGCGCTTAATATCATCCTGCTACTGCAAACATTTGGCGTGAATATTCCCGGTCTGGAATAATGGCCGGGAGGCTCACTTCGCCATCGCCTTCTCGTTCTTCGCCCGCAATTTCTTCGCCCGGCTCTCCAGCAGCAAATAGCATACCAGCGCCAGCAGCAGCGGCAGGAAGTAGTAAAGCACGCGATAGGCCAGCAGGGCGGCGATAATCGTGCCCTGAGAAGTGTGTTCTCCGGCCAGCAGGGCAATGAACACCGCTTCCAGCACGCCGATCCCCGCCGGAATATGCACAATCACCCCGGCGATACTGCTGACTAACAGCACACCCAGGATAAAGAAATAGTTCATATCCTGGCCGATCAGCAGCCAGATAATGGCGCCCATTGCCATCCAGTTAGCGCTGGAAATCACCATCTGCGCCAGGGCGAATTTAAACGACGGTAGCACCAGCTTTTGCCCTTTCACTGTCATATGGCGGTGTTTAGCAAAGGCGCAGAACCAGAGATATGCAGCCACCATCGCCAGCAATATAAGACCGACAATGCGCAGTGTGCCTTCGTCGATGTACCAGTGCGCAGGCAACTCCACGACGCCGAAGGTGAAGATAATGCCACCGAGCAAAATATAGCCAAGCCAGTTGGTGGTAATGCTCAGTGAGAAGATACGCGTGATCGTGCTGCCCGGCAGACCCAGGCGGGAGTAAAGCCGGTAACGCATACCGATGCCGCCCACCCAGGTGCTGAGCGTGAGGTTAAAGGCGTAGCAGACAAAAGACACCAGCATCACCTGGCGCGCCGCGAGTTTGTGCCCGCAATAAGCACGTGCCAGCAGATCATAACAGCCGTAAAGCAGATAGCTGATAATCACCAGCCCCGCTGAAATCAGCAGTGGCGTACGGTTATAATTACGAATGACCTTCCACACGTCTTCCCAGTTAACCGTGCGGGCGTAAACCACCAACAGCACGGCCACGGCGATAAAGAAAATCCAGGTGAGGATCTTTTTCGCCAGGCGCCACCTCGGACGGGATACAGACATTACGATTTCACCTCCGAATTCTCTGACGTCACCCGATCCTGTGTTTCAATTTCGGGCTGAACGGGTGGCTTTACCTGTGCAAGCCTTGGCGTGTGTGCGGGTAGCCAGCCGACCATCGCCGGAAATTTACGCAAGAAGTGGAACACCACCACGCTTTTTGCCAGATTCCACCAGGTGCGCTTCGGGGCCATGGTTTCATCCACACACTGGCAGTCCCGGGCGATAATGTTGTTGAGATTGTCGCGCAGCGTCTGGTTAAACGTCCGGTCGTGGATAATCAGATTGGCTTCAAGATTGAGCGATAAACTCAGCGGATCGAGGTTGCTGGAACCGATTGTCGCCCAGTGGTCATCCATCAGCGCGACTTTGCCGTGCAGCGGGCGACGGCGATATTCATACACCTGCACCCCCCCTTGTAGCAGATAGTTGTACAGCAGCTCGGCACCGACTTTGACAATCGGCATATCCGGCTCGCCCTGCACGATGAGTTTTACCCGCACGCCTCGGCGGGCGGCATTGCGCATGGCGTGCAGCAGACGGTAGCCGGGGAAGAAATAAGCGTTGGCGATAATCACTTCGCGTTTCGCGTTAGCGAGCATTTTCAGATAGTGACGCTCAATATCATCCCGGTGATCCTCGTTATCGCGCCAGACAAACAGCGCCTGAGCCTCGCCGGGCCAGCGATTTTCGGCCGCATGATAACGGCGGCGTTGCTGCCACCACCGGCGGGTTTGTGCATGATCGGGCAGGTTTTCCAGCTCAAACTGCAAAATGTCATCCACCACCGGGCCTTCTACCCGCACAGCGTAATCCTGCTTGGCTTCGGGACCGTAATCGGACATATGCTCGGCCGAGTAATTAATCCCGCCGACAAACGCCACCGTGTTGTCGATGACCACAATTTTACGGTGCATACGGCGGAATAAATTGGTTCGCATACCGAACAGCGGCGGACGCGGGTCGTAATAGCGGAACACCACACCTGCTGAAGTCAGTTCGCCGACGAAATCATCGCTCAAATCAGGCGAGCCATAACCATCAAGCAGCACTTCAACGTCGACACCGCGCCGGGCGGCGCGCAGGATCACCGCATGTAACTGGCGTCCCACTTTATCTTCGAACCAGATAAAGGTCTCCAGAATCACTTTACGCTGAGCCTTATCGATAGCCTCAAATACCGCCGGATAATATTCGTCGCCATTTTCCAGCAGCTGGATACGGTTGCCTTCCCGCCATGCAGTTTTCATAGATGGACCTCCGCACTTAACGGGGCATGATCGGACAGATGACGCCAGTTGCGCAGCGGCAGCACGGCAGGCGCGCTGGCATAGGCATTTTTTACATAAATTCTGTCAAGACGCAGTAGCGGCATACTGACCGGGAAAGTGCGCGCCGGGCGACCCCTTGCGCGGGTGAAAATCTCCTCGAGGCCGGCCTGCATTTTAAGCGGGTGACTGGCCTTTTGCCGCCAGTCGTTGAAATCACCCGCCACCAGCACCGGCTCTCCCTGCGGGAAAGCTTTAACCCAGTCGGCCAGCATGTTGAGCTGCGCCTGGCGGTGCGCTTCCCGCAGACCCAGATGTACACAAATTACATGAACAGGACACTCAAGCTGCGGAGGTACGATGCGGCAATACAACAGTCCCCGGTTCTCGCTACCCGCGACTGACACGTCGCGATTTTCATAATGTTCAATGGGATAGCGGGAGAGGACCGCATTGCCGTGATGACCTTCCGGGTAGACCGCGTTGCGCCCGTAGGCGAAGTCGTTCCACATGGTGTCAGCCAGAAATTCGTAATGGCTGGTGTCCGGCCAGTTCTCGACATGCAGCGAATGGGCTTCATGTGCGCCCATCACTTCCTGCAGACAGACGATATCGGCGCTGACGGTACGTACCGCGTCGCGCAGTTCGGGTAAAATGAAGCGTTTATTAAACGCGTTGAAGCCCTTGTGTGTATTAATCGTCAGTACTTTCAACGAAAATCCCCGGGTTTGTTGGGTCATTATTTATCCTGCCAGCATCACTATCCTGATGAAATATTAAATAAAGTGTAGTTACTGTTACCAAAGGATGCAGGGTTACAGATTTTTCCGTAAACATGATGTGCCAGCATGTAATGCCTGCTGACCCCTTTCTGAGGTCAGCATCAGACAACCCGCGCGTGCTTTTCGGTTTACTTCAGTTTATTGAGAAACCCGTTTTCCCTGAGCATCCACGACGGCTTCGCCGTCTTCTTTAGTGAATGCACCTTGCTGTGCGTCCGGCAGAATATCCAGAACGACCTCAGACGGGCGGCACAGCCTGGTGCCCAGTGGTGTCACGACAATCGGGCGGTTGATAAGGATTGGATATTGCAGCATGTAGTCGAGTAACTGTTCATCCCTGAACGTATCTTCAGCCAGGCCCAGTTGCGCATAAGGTTCAACGTTTTTTCTCAGTAATGATCTCACTGAAATACCCATGTCACTGATAAGTTTTATCAGTTCGCTGCGCCCTGGCGGCGTTTCAAGATAGAGAATAACGGCAGGTTCAACGCCGCTGTTACGGATGAGTTCAAGCGTGTTGCGTGAGGTGCCGCAGGCAGGATTATGGTAGATAGTCACAGACGTCATAACGGTGCTCTCTTGTCAGTAAGACCTGCCGTGATGTCACAGCAGGCGGGTAGCGGGGGAATTAATGGGGGAACGACAGACGGAGGGCAAGGGCCGCCAGCGTCACAAACAGCACCGGAACGGTCATGATAATCCCGACCCTGAAGTAATATCCCCAGGTGATCCTGATGTCTTTCCGGGACAGTACGTGAAGCCATAACAGGGTCGCCAGGCTACCGATTGGGGTGATTTTAGGTCCCAAATCACTGCCGATAACGTTGGCATAAATCATGGCCTCTTTGATCACGCCTGCCGCGCTGCTGCCGTCAATAGACAGCGCACCGATCAGTACCGTCGGCATGTTGTTCATGACGGAGGAAAGGAACGCGGTCAGGAATCCCGTGCCTAGTGTGGATACCCACAGGCCCTGCTCAGCCAGATGACCGAGGATCAGGGACAGGTAATGGGTCAGGCCGGCGTTGCGCAGGCCGTACACCACCAGGTACATGCCCAGTGAGAAAATAACGATTTGCCAGGGTGCTTCGCGCAGCACCTTGCCGGTGTTGATTGCATGACCACGCTTTGCCACGATAAACAGAATAAGCGCGCCCGCCGCCGCAACGGCACTCACGGGAATACCCAACGGCTCCAGTCCGAAGAACCCGACCAGCAACAGTATTAATACCCACCAGCCAGTTTTAAAGGTCAGGCGATCTTTAATGGCTTCGTGCGGTACCGGTAACTTAGAGACATCATAGGTCGCCGGAATGTCTTTGCGAAAGAACAGGTGCAACATGGCCAGCGTTGCCACGATAGACGCCATGTCGACAGGTACCATGACGGAGGCATAGTCGTTAAAGCCAATTTTGAAAAAGTCTGCGGAGACAATATTTACGAGGTTCGACACGATAAGCGGCAGGCTGGCGCTGTCGGCGATGAATCCCGCCGCCATCACAAAGGCCAGCGTCGCGCCCCGGCTGAAGCCTAAAGCCAGCAGCATGGCAATCACGACAGGTGTGAGAATAAGCGCGGCTCCGTCGTTGGCAAACAATGCCGCGACGCAAGCGCCAAGCAGGACAATATAAGTAAACAGTAAGCGTCCCCGGCCTTTACCCCACCGTGCTACGTGCAGCGCCGCCCACTCAAAAAAGCCTGACTCATCCAGCAGCAGACTGATAATGATGACCGCGATAAAGGTGGCCGTCGCATTCCATACAATGTTCCAGACGACAGGGATGTCGCCCATACTGACGACACCGCCAATAAGGGCCAGCGCGGCGCCGGTAATGGCACTCCAGCCGATACTCAGGCCTTTAGGCTGCCAGATAACTAACACGATAGTCAGAACAAAGATTGCCCCTGCTAACCACATACTTTTTCTCCGGCGCGGACGGGAGATACCCGTCCGCGCTATCATTTATGTTTTCCTGTGAGAACATTCAGCCGGTCAGTACCTACCGGCTCATCTCCCTGCAACAGGGCTTTGCCTTGTACACCCGGATCTTTCCCCTGAGTCACTCACATCTTTTTGCGATAGCGTTCGGTTTCTGCCCGCGGGGGCAGCGCCGGGGCGCTTTTCATCGGATAGCGCGGTTATTTATATTTGCATTTTCGCATGTATTTCCGGTCCGGCATCACAGGCAGACGGACTTGCCGCCTGTTGTGTTTTGGTTACGGGTGATGTTTTTAACCTGTGCAGTAATCTTGTCCCGGTCACTCAGAAATGCTTGTTCGATAACGGCTGCTGCCCATGCCGGCATGTGTGGTGACAAGCGGTAATGAATCCATTTCCCGTCACGACGATCTAAAATGAGCCCTGTTTCTCTCAGCATAGCCAGGTGTCTTGAGATTTTCGGCTGCGACTCGTTAAGCACTCCGATGATTTCGCAGACACACAGCTCTCCGGCTTCTCTGAGCAACATGACGATCGACAGACGCGTTTCATCGGACAGGTTTTTAAACAACACAAGTGAAGACAAACCGTTCATAAGAACTCCTTTATGTAATGCGTTTATGGTATGCCCTGCTTAAAAATTGTCAATAACACATGTGTTTTTTCGAATGTGTATGCCTGGAGTTATGTCATCTAAAGCGATCGCTATGTGTAAGCGTCCGGATTTGAAGCAGTGACATCAAAACACACCCAAGTCTGACTTTCACCCTGACAAAAAATGCGTTTAATTTGACACAGCCTTGACAGATAGATGCCTGGACAGTAGTTTTGTTTGCAATTAATGACTAGGCAAATATTATGCACAATACTTCCGCTATTAGCGGCGATAAATTACCCCTTGGTTTGCTTATCCATCTCGCGAACCAGTTCAAAGACCAGATCATCAGCGAGTACTTTGCCGGTGCGAATATCACTGCACAACAATTCAAAGTATTGATTAATATACATAGAGGTTTCTCCAGCCCTGTTGAAATCAGCAAAAATTTGGTAATGGACGCCGGCGGCATGAGTCGCATGGTTGACCGCATGGTAAAGCGGGAACTGATTGCACGCACCCCGAACCCGCAGGATAAACGCCAGGTGATTCTGACGTTGACTGACGAAGGTCAGGCCCTGTGCGAACGTTTTGAGAAAGATGCGCAGACCTCAATCATGGGCAATCTCACCGCACGCCTTACTCCCGGGGAATCCCGCTTACTGGTAGAGCTCATTACAAAAATGCTCCCGGACGACATCACCGCACCTCATCGCTAACGTTTTCAAAAAGGTCATCACAAGATGGAAACCACACCTGCCCAAGATGTTGAGCGCGGTAGCAAGCGCAAACGTAACTTTATAATTTTGTTTTTTATTCTGGTGATTGCCGCCGGGGGAATACTGGCGTGGTATCTGCTTTACGCCCGCTTCTATGAATCTACCGATGATGCTTACGTAAATGGCAACCAGGTCACGCTTACGCCGCAGATAGGCGGTACGGTGACACAAGTGACGGTGGATGAAGGCGACTTTGTACAGAAAGGCCAGCCGCTGGTGCTGCTCGACCCGAGCGACACCGAAATCGCTCTCCAACAGGCGGAAGCCAACCTTGCGAACACCGTTCGTCAGGTTCGGGGTTTGTACAGCACGGCGGATAACTACCGTGCCCAAGTTGCGGCCAAAAAAGTCGCCTTGCAAACGGCACAAAATGACTATGCCCGCCGCCAGAAGATTTTCTCTTCCGGCGCTATTTCTTCGGAAGATCTTTCTCACTACCGTGATGCGGTCACCAGTGCACAAAGCGATTTAGCCGCCGCGCAGGAAGCGTTACGCACCAATACTGCAATGGTCGACGACACCGTTATCGACAGTCATCCGGAAATCAAAAGTGCGGTTGCCACACTGCGCCAGCGCTTCCTGGACAACGCCCGCACTACCATCGTTGCACCCGTAAGCGGTTACGTAGCCAAACGCGCTGTGCAGCTGGGTATGCGCGTGGATTCCGGCACCACGCTGCTGGCTATCGTGCCGCTGAGTGAAGTGTGGGTGGATGCAAACTTCAAAGAAAGTCAGATGTACTCCATGCGCCTGGGCCAGAAGGTCACGCTCAATGCGGATCTTTACGGTGACAACGTTGAATACCACGGCACTATCGAAAGCCTGGGCATCGGGACCGGCAGTGCGTTCTCTCTGCTACCCGCCCAGAATGCCAGCGGCAACTGGATCAAGATTGTTCAGCGCCTGCCGGTGCGTATCACGCTTGATCCGCGCGATATGCAGAAGCACCCGCTGCGGGTTGGCCTGTCGATGAACGTCCGCGTGGATATCCGCGACGACGGCGGCCATTTGCTGCCGCAGCAAACCGTTAGCACCCCACGTTTCAGCACGGATGTTTATCAAAACCCACTGGCGGAAGCGGACAAACTGGTGGCTACAATCCTTCATGACAACAGCAAAACGGTTGCCACAGGCAGCCGTTAAGAGAGACGTAATGCAAGATAAGGCCGCATTTACGCCGCCCACTATGTGGCTGGCGGTGCTCGCATTGTCGCTGGCGACATTTATGCAGGTATTGGACTCCACCATTGCAAACGTTGCGCTGCCGACTATCGCCGGAAACCTTGGCGTCAGCGCGGACCAGGGGACGTGGGTTATCACCTCTTTTGCGGTGTGTAACGCCATTGCCCTGCCGCTGACCGGCTGGTTTACCCGCCGGTTCGGGCAGCTAAAGTTGTTTGTTGGTTCGGTGGTGATGTTTACGCTCAGCTCGTTCCTGTGCGGCTTAGCGCACAGCATGACCGAACTGATCATCTTTCGCGCCCTGCAGGGTTTTTTCGCAGGCCCGATGTTCCCGATGTGTCAGACGTTGCTGCTGGTGATCTTCCCTCCCATCAAGCGAAGCATGGCGCTGGCGCTGCTGTCGATGGTGACGGTTGTCGCACCCATCGTCGGACCCATCACCGGAGGCTGGATCACCGATAACTATTCCTGGCCATGGATCTTCTACATCAATGTGCCAATCGGCATTTTTGCCACTCTCGTGGTCTGGACCCAGCTGCGTGCGCGTGAAGAAACGACGAGCCACGTGCCAATTGACTATATTGGCATTGCGCTGCTGGTGATGGGGGTTGGGTTGCTGCAGGTTGTATTAGATAAGGGCAACGATCTCGACTGGTTTGCTTCCCTGCAAATTGTCATCATGACGGTCATTTCCGCGATTTCCCTGGTGTCGTTTGTCATCTGGGAACTGGGCGAGCGCCATCCGATTGTTAACCTGCGCTTGTTCAAAGAGCGCAACTTTGCCGTCGGCACGCTCTCGCTAACGCTGGGTTACGCCGCGTTCTTCGCCATCAACATTATTCTGCCACAGTGGCTGCAAACTCAGATGGGCTATACGGCGATTTGGGCAGGGCTCGCCGCCGCACCCATGGGCGTATTGCCGTTATTGATGACGCCGTTTATTGGCCGCTATGCCAACAAAGTTGATCTGCGTATTCTGGCATCGCTGTCATTCCTGACGATGGGGGCATCCTGTCTCATCCGTGCACAGTTCAACACCGACGTGGATTTCCGCACCATTGCGCAAGTGCAGCTGTTTATGGGGATTGGCGTGGCGTTTTTCTTTATGCCTGTGACCACTATCGTCTTGTCGAATCTTAACGGTGCAGAAATCGCCGAAGGTTCCGGTCTGGCAACGTTCTTCCGCGTACTGGGTGGGTCGTTCGCCTCGTCGCTGACGACCTGGATTTGGTCCCGCAGAGAGATATTCCACCATGCCAATCTGACGGAGAGCGTCTCTGCGTACAACCCGGCGGCGGTGAATTATATTGAGAAGATGGGCGGGCTCACCCAGCAGAATATGGCGTCTGTCGATAAAACCATTGAGCAGCAGGCCTATATGATGTCGACCATTGATTACTTCTGGATATTAGGCTGGGGCTTTATGGCGCTGATTGTGGTTATCTGGTTCACGCGGCCACCCTTCAGTCGTTCTGGTCCGTCAGGTGCTCCGGCGGCAGGGCATTAAATGAAAGGTAAAACGTAAAGTAGCTGCTTTGAAGCGTACAACACAGGGCTAAACGTAGCGGAGAAAACCCTGACGTTGATTCTCACTGAGCCTGGACAGCCGAGCAGAAAACCTGAAGAGTGTATCTATGCTTCGGGTGCGCAGACAAAACAAAGCTTATTGCCTTCCGGGTCCCGGCAATAAGCGGCAAAGAAATCTGTCGCATATTCTCTAAATCCTGGCGGGCCCTCATCGGTTCCTCCCATCGTAATGGCAAGTTCCCAAATCTCTTTCACATCAGCGTGTGAGGCCACTAAGAAACTCACCTGAACACCATTTCCCCAGGTTGAAGGGAGGGCATTCACAGGGAGTTGTACATAGAACTGAGGCCATCTTTTATCCGGGTATTTCCAGCCCACACCTTGTGCGCTACCGCCATTTCCCTCAGGGATCTGAACGAGGCCTAATCTGGAAAGTATGGCTTCATAGAAACAAACCAGCTTGCTCAGATTTCTGGCTCCGACGTGTACATGACTAAACATGCGTGACTCTCCATGAAAAGTAACGATGACTTTTGAATTGCCATAAACAGTGTAGACCTTTTTAAATCGATGCATCACAGCACGCTTTTTCAGTCATATAGTCAGATATTTGCTCTTGGCTTCCCCTGGTCCGACATTTTCCAACGTAGCGGGCTGATTCGTGCCAGAAATGGACGTTACATACATCACAATATTTTAATTGATGAGGGCAGATTCAACGGATATTTTAATGAATTCATGTGGCTAGCATGAGCCTATTCAATAATGGAGATACAAATATGTATAAACACTTTTTTGTGTGTATTTTCGCGCTTGTCGTTTTTTCTGTGAGTGCTGCAGAGGGAGGGGCGGGAGGTAAGG